>JACDAG010000275.1 GCA_013695565.1 Bradyrhizobium sp. | reverse complement strand
GAGTTTGACCTTGTCCTTGAGCTCAACCAGCTTGACGTCCGCCTTGGCATCGAGATCCGATGCGGGAACGCTGATCTTGAACTCGTGCTTCAATCCCTCGGCGAGCGTTTCGGTGACCTGCATGGCTCAATCTTCTTCCGTTTCGTCGGGCCTGATGGCCCCGACATTGTCAATTTAAGTCGACGCGCGGCTCGAATGCCTGCGCCGGTGGTTCGGCTGACCCACATCCCCAACCGGGGTTGCAGGCCCTCCCGTATTCGTCATGCAAACGCTTGGATAGAGCGCTTGGTGCGGGCGGAGGGACTCGAACCCCCACAACTTTCGTCACTGGAACCTAAATCCAGCGCGTCTACCAATTCCGCCACGCCCGCGTGAAAAGCATCCAATCCGGCCGCGATGCCGCGAGCGGCGGGCTTATAACATGCGCCCATCGGTCCGCAGCAAAAAAATGGCCCTTTTTGCCCCGTGCCCGAGGCAAGGCGTCACAGCTGGACAGGACCTTCGGAAAATGGTCCGGATCGGTCTGATGGCAGGCCCTAAATCCCCACCGAACCGACGTGAGCTGATGGCCGGACTGGGCGCTGCCGCCCTGCTCCCGATATGGCCCGCGACCGGCTTGGCTCAAGGGCGCGCATCGCTGGCACTGCAGGCCAAGGCAGATGTCCTGGCACTTCGGCCCGGGGCGCCGGAGACCCCGATCTGGTCGCTCGGCGGGCCGGCGGAGATGAGGTTCAAGCGCGGCGATACCGTTGAGGTCGCCTTCGCCAATGAGCTGCCGAAGCCCATGGCGCTGAATTGGCGGGGGCTCGACGGTGCTGCGGGCATCGAATCGCTGACCGCGCGCGGCCCGCTCGCAGCCGGGGCAAAGGAAACCCTGCAACTGCCGCTGCGGCATGCCGGAACCCTGCTGTGTGACCTCACCCTGCTCGGGGATGGCCAGGCGCGGCCAACGCGGGCACGGGCCGTGGTGGTGCGGGAAACCGAACCCATTGCGGTCGATCGCGACGAGGTGTTTCTGGTCGAGGATTGGCGGCTGCGCTCCGACGGAACCGCGGTGGCACCGGGGGGCGATCCCAGAGATAGTAACCTTGTTTTGACGGCCAATGCCCGGCTTTCGCACGATATTACAGCGCGAGCCAATGAACGGATCAGGATTCGCTTCATTAATGGCTGCCAGCGGTCTGTTATTGCACTCAAAATCGAGAATACGGACGTCCGCGTCATGGCCATCGACGGCCAGCCGTCCGAGCCGTTCCAGGCCCGAAACGGCGCGCTGGTGCTCGCCCCCGGCGGCCGGATCGACGCCTTCATCGACGTGACGGGGCCGGCGGGGACCACCTCAACGATTCTGGTCCACGACAGCAAGGAAGCCCGACCGATCGGCAAGCTGATTGTCTCGAGCGAAGCGCCGGTCCGCACCGCCCCGCTTGCCCCGGCGCCGCCGCTGCCTTCCAACGGCCTGCCGCCGCAACTCGACCTCAAGGGCGCGACCCGGCCCGAATTGACGCTTGGTGCAGCCCAAGGCGGTTGGGTGGCGCCTTCGAACTTCGCCGCGACCGCCCCGCCTGCGTTCCGCACCAAGGCGGGACGCACCGTCGTGCTGGCCCTGACCAACCGCGGCACGATCCCCAATGTGTTCCATCTGCACGGTCATCACTTCCGGCTGCTCGACCGGCTCGATGACGGCTGGAAGCCGTTCTGGCTGGATACGCTGGCGATCGAGCCGGGCCAGACGCAACGTATCGCCTTTGCCGCCGAATATGCCGGACGCTGGCTGATCGAATCCGTCGCGACCGATTGGGCCGCACCGCGCCTGGTGCGATGGTACAGTGTGGAATGAGGAAACCGGCATGAGCACATCCGTTCCCGCCATCCGTAGCGTCACCGCCCGCGGTCTCGTGGTGCCGATCGCCCGGCCCGTGAAGACTGCGTTCTCAACGATCGATGCCGCGCCTGTCGTGCTGATCGATGTCGAGACCGATCAGGGCGTTACCGGGCGCTCTTATATCTTTGCCTACACCAAACTGACGCTGAAGCCGCTGGTGCATCTGATCGAGGAGATCGGGCGCGAACTGACCGGCAAGCCGGTGGCGCCCTACGACCTGATGAAGGCGATGGATGCCAAGTTCAGGTTGCTCAGCTGGCAGGGCCTGGTCGGCATGGCGGTGTCGGGCCTCGACATGGCCTATTGGGACGCGCTCGGCCAGATCGCGGGTCGGCCATTGGCCGAGTTGCTCGGCGGCTCGCCGCGGCCGATCATGGCCTATGACAGCTACGGTGTGGTCGATCCCATCGCCGACGAGAAGGCGCTGCGCCGTTCGCTGGAACAGGGCTTTCGCGGCATCAAGATCAAGGGCGGCGACGGCGATGCCGCCAACGACGAGCGCGTGGTCAAGGCCGTGCGTGCGTTGATCGGCCCGGATGTCGCGCTGATGATCGACTTCAACCAGTCGCTCGATCCCACTGAGGCCACCCGCCGCATCGCGCGGCTTGCGCCGTATGATCTGCACTGGATCGAGGAACCGGTGCCGCAGGAAAATCTCTCCGGCCATGCCAAGGTGCGCGAGACCTCGCCGACGCCGATCCAGGCCGGCGAGAACTGGTGGTTCCCGCGCGGCTTTGCCGAGACGATCGCAGCCGGCGCCAGCGACTTCATCATGCCCGACCTGATGAAGTGCGGCGGCGTCACCGGCTGGCTTCAGGTCGCAGCCCAAGCGGAAGCGGCCAACATTCCGATGTCGAGCCATCTGTTCGCCGAAGCCAGCGCCCACATGCTGGCGGTGACGCCAACCGCGCACTGGCTCGAATTCCTCGATTTTGCCCGGGTCATCCTCGTTCACCCCGCCGAGATCATCGACGGCGCGCTGACCGCGCGAGGTCCCGGCCTTGGTCTGGAATGGAACGAGCCGGCCGTGGCGAAATATATCGTCTGACGTCGTCGTCCAAGACGGCACTGAATTCCCTTGAAAGATAGCTCAAAGAACTATAGTTTATATAACTAGAGAATATCTGTGCGGATTTTCAAGACCAGAACGCTCGCGAAGTTCACGCGGCAACACGGCATTAGCGATGACGGCCTCGTGGATGCCGTCGAAAGAGCGGTGCGAGGTTTGATAGATGCTGACCTTGGCGGTCAAATCATCAAGCAGCGGGTCGCGAGGCCGGGACAGGGGAAGAGGGGCGGGTTTCGCATGATCATCGGAATTCGTTCCGATCGAGCCATCTTTCTGTTCGCCTTCGCCAAGAACGAGCGCGAGAACATCGACAAAGCCGAGTTGATGACGTTGCGAGAAATTGTTGCGTCATTTCTGAACGCTGACGACAGAACAATCGCACAAGCCTTGAAAGATGGAACTTTAATCGAGGTGCAACATGGCAACTAAAGCAAAACAGGCGAAGGGTAGCCGGCTAACCAGGGAGTTGCTGGAAACCGCACACGACATGCGCAAGAGCGGTCTTCTGACCAAGGCCGCACACGATAAGATCACCATGCGGCATAGCGGCGTTGCGCCCGCTGTTGCGGTTAGTCTTACAGGCAAGGAAATTAAGGCCCTTCGCGCGAAATGCCATGTTAGTCAGGCTGTTTTTGCGACCTACTTGAATTTGACCGCGGATTACGTCTCCAAGCTCGAACGCGGTGAAAAGCGTCCAAGCGGCCCTGCCCTTGTGTTGCTTGACGTGATCCGGCGCAAGGGTATCGAAGCCATCCTTTAGCTTTGGTGCTCCTGGACGACCGTCCTATCCGCGCGTCCAGAGATATCGGGCGTCGGGTTCCTTC
>JACDAG010000259.1 GCA_013695565.1 Bradyrhizobium sp. | reverse complement strand
ACCCTGATGCGGGCTTGGGTCAGGCGACCTGCTGCGACCGCGGCCTCGAGCCGCGCCTTGACGCGCTCGCGTGCCTCGACATCGCGCGCAACAATGACGATCTCGGCGAAGGCCTGGTTCGGCAGCTGCGGGTTGAGGCCGAGCCAGAAGCGCGGCGAGCCCTGGCCGACATAGGAGGTGTAGGTCGCGATATCCTTGTCGTCCTTCAACAAGGCCTCGGCCTTCTTCACGGACTTTTCGGTGACGTTGAAGGCGGTGCCTTCAGGCAGGCGCAACTGCAGGAACAGTTCGGGACGCTCCGACAGCGGGAAGAACTGCTGCTGGACATGGCCGAAGCCGACGATCGAGAGCGCGAATACGCCGACCGTTGCCACCACCACCTTGATGCGATGGTCGACGCACCACTGCACCATGCTGCGCAGGACGCGATAGACCCGCGTCTCGTAGACCGCGTGCGGATCGTGGTTGTGATGGACGGTGATGTTCGGCAACAGCTTGACGCCGATATAGGGCGTGAAGATCACGGCGACGAACCAGGACGCCACCAGCGCGATCGCCACGATCCAGAAGATGCCGCCGGCATATTCGCCGACCGCGGAATTGGCAAAGCCGATGGGGAGGAAGCCAGCGGCCGTGACCAGCGTCCCCGTGAGCATCGGAAACGCAGTTGATTCCCAGGCAAAGGACGCCGCGCGCACGCGGTCCCAGCCCTGCTCCATCTTCACCACCATCATCTCAACCGCGATGATGGCGTCGTCGACGAGCAGGCCGAGCGCGATGATCAGCGCGCCCAATGTAATACGATGCAGATCGATCGACATCGCGTTCATGACGATGAAGACGATCGCCAGCACCAGCGGCACCGACATCGCCACCACGATTCCGGTACGCCAGCCGAGTGCCACGAACGAGACGAACAGCACGATCGCCAGCGCTTCGATAAAGGAGTGCACGAATTCACCGACGGCGCGCTCGACCACCTTGGGCTGATCCGCGATCTGCTCGACATTGATGCCCTGCGGCACCGCCTTCATGAAATCGTTGGTCGCCTTCTCGACTTCCTTGCCGAGTTCGAGAATGTTGGCGCCCTTGGCGGTGACGACGCCGATGCCGAGCGCGGGCTTGCCTTCCTGGCGCGCGATGAAGGTCGGCGGATCGACGAAGCCGTGCGTGATGGTGGCGATATCGCCTAACCTGAACACGCGGCCGTTGCTCTCGACCGGCGTCTCGACCACCGCCTTGGCGCCGTCGAGCGCGCCGGTGACACGCAGCGGCACGCGCTGCGAGGAGGTCTCCACCGTGCCGGCCGGCGTGACGTTGTTCTGCTTGGCCAGCGAATCGAACAGCGCCTGCGGCGTGACGCCGATCGTCGCCAGCTTGGCGTGCGAGAATTCGACGAAGATGCGTTCGTCCTGGGCACCGTAGAGATTGACCTTGGTGACGCCAGGCACTTTCAACAGCCGCTGGCGCATGCCCTCGGCGGCTTTCTTCAGCTGCGCGTAATCGGCGCCGTCGCCGGTCATCATGTAAAGGACCGAGTCGACGTCGCTGAATTCGTCATTGACGTTGGGACCGATCAGGCCGGGCGGCAACTGGCCCTGCACGTCGGCCAGTTTCTTGCGCAGCATATAAAACAGATAGGGCACGTCCTTTGGCGGCGTCGAATCCTTGAACGTCACCTGCATCGCCGTGAACGCCGGCTTGGAATAGGTCTGCACCTTCTCGAAATACGGCAGTTCCTGCAGCTTCTTCTCGATGGGATCGGCGACCTGGGTCTGCATCTCCTGGGCAGTGGCGCCCGGCCAGATCGCGGAGACGTTGACCACCTTCACCGTGAAGAACGGATCCTCGGCGCGGCCGAGCCGCTGGTAGGAGAAGTAGCCGGCTGCGCCCAGCGCGATCATCAGGAACAGGATCAGCGTCGGATGGCTTACCGCCCAGCCCGAGAGATTGAAGCGCTTCATGTCACTCTCCGAATTCCAAAACCGAGTCTACTGGCCGTCATTGCCTGCAACAAACGCAAAGCGTTTGTGCAAGAGAGCGAAGCGAAGCAATCCATTATACAGCAAGGAAAGTATGGATTGCTTCGTCGCTTCGCTCCTCGCAATGACGGGATCAACGCGCAATGACGGACGGGGCTAGAACGACAGCGACGAGACGACACGGACCTTCTGGGCCGGATCGAGTTTCTGCACGCCGAGCGCCACGACCTTCGCACCGTCAGGCACGCCGCCGGTGATGATGACGGAGTTGCTCTCATAGGCCTTCACGGTCACGGCCTTCAGCGTCACGTCGCCGGCATCGTCGACGATATAGAGCGAGGGATTGCCGCCCTGGCTGTACAGCGCCGACAGCGGCAGCTTCGCGACACGCTCGGTGGCGGGATCGGACAGCGTCAGCGTTGCGGTCATGCCGAGCGACACGCTTTCGCCGGCACCGGGCAGCGAGAATTTGGCCAGATAGGTCCGCGTCGCCGGATCGGCAGCGGGTGCGATCTCACGCAGCTTTGCAGTGTATTTCTTGTTGGCTTCCGACCACAGCGTGACCGAGGCTGCGCCATCCTTGGCGCGGCTCACCAGCGTCTCCGGGATCGAAACCACGGCTTCCTTCTCGGCAAAGCGCGCGACACGGACCGCGGTCTGCCCGGACGCAACGACCTGGCCGGCATCGATGAGGGTCGCGGTGACGACGCCGCGGGTATCGGCGACCAGCGTCGCATAGGACAGCGAGTTCTTGGTCAGTTCGACCGAACGTTCGGCGCGGTTGTAGCGCGCGCGGGCCTCATCGGCGGCGGCGCGGCTCTGATCCATCTGGGCGTCCGTGGTCCAGCCTTTGGCGCGCAAATCCTTGGCGCGCTGCTCGGAGGCGGTGGCCTGCGCCAGCACGCCGGTGGCGGCGCGGAATTCCGCCTCGGACTGCTCGGCCTGCAGCTTCAGATCGACTTCATCGAGGGTGGCGAGCGGCTGGCCGACATCAACGGTCTGGCCGACTTCCACCAGGCGTTTTGCAACTTTGCCCGGGACCCGGAAACCCATGTCGGTTTCGATCCGGGGCTTGATGGTGCCGACGAAGCTGCGCTCCGGCGTTTCCGCCTCATAATGCACGGTCGCGACCAGAACCGGGCGCCCGGGAGCGGCCTTCTCGGCCACCTTTTCATTGCAGCCCGCCAGTGTGATCACGGCAAAAGCCAACGCGACGCCGGTCAAGAGCCTGTAATAGCTGGTAAAATGGAACGGACGAACATCGGATTCTCCATCGGCTGCATGCTGATGAAGATTATTGAATGTTCACTGACGAATGTCAATATTCGTCAGTGAACACCAATTCGTGAGTTGACGGTGATCAAGCGACCCAACTGTTCGTGCTTGCGCCGTTTCGTAGCCCGGATGGAGTGCAGCGTAATCCGGGGCTTTCACCCCCAGGGACGGCCTCCCGGAT
>JACDAG010000244.1 GCA_013695565.1 Bradyrhizobium sp. | reverse complement strand
GCCTTGAGCCGGGACCCATAACCACAGGCTTTCGTGGTTAGGCAAAGTCGCCGAACAGCGTCTCTCACAACAACTGACACGGCGTGGGTCCCGGCCTTCGCCGGGACGACAGCGATCACTTCTCCCTGAACGAGCGCATCAGCTGGTCGCTGAGCGGCTTCATCAGGTACGAGAACATGGTGCGGTCGCCGGTCTGCACGAAGGCTTCCACCGGCATGCCCGGGATCAGCTTGTTGGTGCCGCCGAGGCGGGCGACCTCTTCCGGCGGCATCGAGACGCGGATCGTGTAATATGTCTGCCCGGTGCGCTGCTCGGTGGTGACGTCGGCCGAGACCCGCGTGACCTTGCCGTTCAGTTCGGGCGTGGTGCGCTGGTTGAAGGCCGACAGCCGCAGCAAGGTCTTCTGGCCGATCTGCAGCTTGTCGATGTCCTGCGGATTGACCTTGGCCTCGACCGAGAGGTCGTCGGCCTGCGGCACGATCATCATGATGGCATCGCCGGCGGTGATGACGCCGCCGACGGTATGAACCGTCGACTGCAGCACCATGCCGGCCTGCGGTGCGCGGATATCGATGCGGCGGAGCTGGTCTTCCGCGGTGACCTTGCGCTCGACGAACTCACCGATCTTGTCGTTGGTCTCGCGCAGATCCTTGGAGACCTCGCTGACCATGTCCTTGTCGATCTGGATGATCTGCAGTTCGGTTTCGGTGATCTTGCCCTTGGCCTGCGCGCGCGAGGCGATGTATTGCGCGCGTTCGCCCGATAGCCGTGCGGAGTCGCGCTCCAGCGTGGTCAGGCGCGAAATCTGGATCAGGCGCTGCTCATAGAGCTGGCGGACGCCGATCAATTCATTTGCGACCAGCGCGATTTCCTTGTCCTTGGCATTTTCCTGGGCCGAGAGGCCCTGGATTTCCTCGTTGAGCTGCATCACGCGCTCGCGCAACTGGGATTTTTGCCCGGCGCGTCCATAAACGCGAACCTCGAACAATTTGGTTTCGCTGGCCATCACGTCCCGGACGTCGGGATCCTCGGCGCGATCGGCGAGCATCGGCGGGAACTTGATCTTGTCGACGCCGCGTTGTTCGGCCTCCAGCCGGGCGGCGCGCGCCAATAATCCGTTGAGGGTTTTGGTGACGATCGCAAGGCTCGCCTTGACCACGGTCTCGTCGAGACGGACGACGATGTCGCCGGCCTTGACGGTATCGCCGTCGCGCACCCGCACCTCGCCGACCACGCCGCCGGTCGGGTGCTGCACTTTCTTGACGTTGGAATCGACCACCACCTGTCCCGGCGCGATCAGCGCGCCTGAAATCGGCACCGTCGAGGCCCAGCCGCCAAACCCGCCCGCCAGCACCAGCATCAGCGTCAGGCCGACGATCATGTGCGCCCGTATCGAGCGACGGGCGCCTTGCAACCCTTGCAACCCTTGCAAATCCTGGCTCATGATTTGGCGCCTCCGGGGGCAACGATCTTGATCGGCGCGGGCGCCGGCGGCGCAACGCGCTGCAACACCTGTCCGAGCACTTGTTCCTTCGGCCCGAACGCCTGCATGCGGCCGTCCTTCAGTACCAGCAACTGGTCGACCGCCTCGATGCCGATCGGCCGATGCGCGACCACTACCACGATGGCGCCGCGCTCGCGCGCACTGCGAACCGCGCGGGTCAACGCCTCGTCGCCCTCGGTGTCGAGATTGGAGTTCGGCTCGTCGAGCACGATCAGGAACGGATTGCCATACAGCGCCCGCGCCAGCCCGACGCGCTGCGCCTGCCCTGCCGAAAGTGCCGCACCCTGCTCGCCGATCGGGGTGTCGTAACCTTCGCGCATCTTGATGATCATCTCATGCACGCCGGCTTCCTTGGCCGCGGAGATGATGGCGTCCGACTTGGCGTCGGGATCGAACCGGGAAATATTCTGGGCGATCGAGCCCGCGAACAGTTCGACATCCTGCGGCAAATAGCCGACGTTTCGGCCGAGCGCGTCGGACGACCATTGATCGAGCGCGGCGCCATCGAGCCGCACCTTGCCGCGGGCCGGCGTCCAGACGCCGACCAAGGCGCGGATCAGCGACGACTTGCCCGATCCGCTGGGTCCGATCACGCCGACACCGGTGCCGGCCTCGACCGCGAAAGTGACGTCCTGAACGATGACCCGCTGATCGCCGGGCGGCACGATGGTAACGCCCTCGACCGACAGGCGCTTCGACGCGCTCTGCAGCACGGTCTGGGTGTTCTGCGCCGGTATTTGCTCCAGCAGCTTGTTGAGGCGATGCCAGCTCTGGCGCGCGGCGACGAAACCCTTCCAGTGCGCGATCGCAAGATCGACCGGCGCCAGCGCCCGCGCGCTGAGGATCGAGCCGGCGATGATGATGCCGCCGGAGGCCTCCTGATGGATCACCAGATAGGCGCCGACCGCCAGCACCGCCGATTGCAGCATCATGCGCAGCACCTTGGCGATCGCACCCAGGCCACCCGCCACGTCGCTGGCGTGCTGATTGCCGGCCAGATAGGTCTCGTTGGCTTCGGTCCAGCGCTTGGTCAGCCGTCCGGCCATGCCCATCGCGACCAGCACTTCGGCGTTGCGCCGGCTGGTCGCCGCCAGATCGTTGCGGCGTGCCGCCAGCGTCATGGCATCGCGGGCCGGCTGGCGCGACAGCATCTCGGTGATCATGGTGAGGATCACCAGGATGATGGCGCCGATCAGCGCGGTAAGACCGAGCAGCCAGTGGAACATGAAGCAGATGGCCAGATAAAACGGCAGCCAGGGCAGATCGAAGAACGCGCCCGGGCCCTGGCTTCCGAGGAAGGAGCGGACGTTATCGAGATCGCGCAGCGGCTGCAGGCCCTCATTGCGGTTTCCGACCATCAGCGGCAGGCGCACGATGGTATCGAACACGCGGGCATTGATCGCTTCATCGAGCGAGGTGCCGATACGGCCGAGAATCCGTCCCCGGATCAGGTCGAGGCCACCCTGGGCGACGTATAATCCGCCGGCGAGCACGACCAGGCCGATCAGGGTCGGCACGCTGCGGCTCGGGATCACGCGGTCATAGACCTCCAGCATGAAAATCGAGCCGGTCAGGTACAGCAAGTTGATCATGCAACTCATGACGCCGACGCCGATGAACGCCGAGCGACAGGCGCGCAGCGCTACACCGAGTTCGGACCGCCGGACACCGGGAGCAGCTGCCATCTAGTTCGGATCTCTTCAAAAGGATTACGTGACGCGATGCCACCGTTCTACCGGTGTTTGTGGCCACCGTCTATTTAAGTCACGTTAACCCCATTCCGGTTCATTCCCGCGCGCGGACGGCATCTGGCCGGGATGCGGGAAAACGAACCGCTGGAGCGGCTTAAGCCGGCATCGGCGCGGATTTTGCGGGCTCCGCCTTTGGAAACGGCACCAGAACCACGGACATCGAGACCCGGCCAATCTCGCCGTGCGGGTCGAGCAACACACCACTTCCGGTTCCAAGACCGCCCGCCGGCCGCCACCTTGTCTGGGCGCGGACCCCGACCCACCCACCCTCTGGCTTTCTGAAGAGCTGGACCGTCAAATTCGGGTTGGGATCCGCCACCACGTTCTGGAACGGCCTAGCGATCCCGTGGGTCCAATCCGCCGGTCCGAGCACCGACGACAGCGGCCCGGCGCCCTCGATGATCGCATGGTTAAGGCGAAACCAGGCGACGCCATCCCCGGTGCGGGCTTCCATCGCGTCCATGAACCAGGGCCTGCCATGGGCGGCCTTGATGGCGCGCGGCGGAAACTGCGCCGGATCGATGGGTTCACTGGTTGGTTCGGCGAAGCCCGGGACCTCAACCGCGCGTTCGCGCGACAGCGTCACCGCACGGTAGCGCAGGGCTGCGCTTCGCCGGCGGCCCACAGCGTGTTGTCGATTACGCTGACGCGGCCGCCTTCGCAGACAACCGCGAGCTGCGTGCGCAGGTCGGCCATCGGCGTCGGCCGCAGGAACCAGGCCGAGGCCGAAATCGCGGTGCCCCAATGGTGCGCACCGGCCAGCGCCTCGATTTCAGCCGTCAGCAGGCTTGCGACCGCCCCGCCCTGCAGGCCTGCAAACGGCCCCGCGGCCAGCGCGGAGGGTCGCCAATGGTGGGGGATGTCGAGCGGTTCGAAGATCGCCAAGGGGTCATTTCCTGAAGTGAAAGATATTGAGTGTTGCTGAAATCTGGATGAGGATCATGCCTATAACAAAAGGGATTTCGTCACCTGAGATGAACCAAATTCACCCATCGCGCCGCCCGGCGATCCCGCCTCTGACGGCGCTGCTCGCCTTCGAGAGCGCCGCTACGCACTTGAGTTTCCGCCGCGCCGCGCGCGACCTGGCGCTCAGTCCGTCGGCGATCAGCCACCAGATCCGCGGGCTGGAGCAGCAGTTCGGCATCAAGCTGTTCGTCCGTGGTGCGCGATCGGTGCGCCTGACCGCGGACGGCGAAATTTATCTGGCGAAAGTCTCGCTGGCGCTGGCGACGTTGCAGGAGGCCGGCCGCGACATGCTGCGGCAGCGGCGCGATAGCGGCAGCGAACTCTGGATCAGCGCGCTCCCGTTCTTCACGAGCACCGTGCTGCTCCCGGCGCTGCCGGATTTCAAGCGGCGCAATCCCAACCTGACGCTGCGCATCGAGGCCACCCATCAATATGCCGATTTCAACGCCTCGTGCGTCGATGTCGCGATCCGCTATGGCCGCGAACATTCGGCCGGCCTGAAATTCGAACCGCTGGTCGCCGTCAGCGGATTGCCGGTATGTGCGCCTGCGCTGATCAAGGGCGGCTTGCGCAAGCCCGAAGACCTCGCCGGTCAGGTTCTGATCCACCTGACCACGCAGCCGCGCAGCTGGCCGGCATGGCTGAAGGAGGCCGGCATTCCCGACCTAACCCCGCGCGGTCACCTCTGGCTCGACAGCGTGCCGGCGATGCTGGAGGCCGCCGAACACGGGCTCGGCGTCACGCTGGCGATGGCGCCGCTGATCAAGGCGCGCCCGGGATTCGGCAAAAAGCTGATCGCGCCGTTCGAAGTGCCGGTCAGTCGCATGGAGACGATCTACCTGGTGTCGCGCACCGAACAGTCGCGCGACCGCCGCATTGCGGCGGTGCGTCGATGGATCGTGAAGGCGGTCGCGCGCGCCAGTTAGCGCGCAA
>JACDAG010000241.1 GCA_013695565.1 Bradyrhizobium sp. | reverse complement strand
GGCGCATTGCTCTGGAAGACGAAGGTGGAGGATCATCCGGCGGCGCTGATCACCGGTGCGCCAACGCTGTATTCCGGCATTCTGTATGTACCGGTTTCGTCGCGGGAGGAAGCCACCGGGACGCCGGCCGCCTACCAATGCTGCACCTTTCGCGGCAGCGTCGTCGCGCTGGATATTGCGACGGGCAAGCAGGTCTGGAAGGGCTACACCATCCCCGAGGCGCCGCGTCCGACCAAGCCGAATGCCGCAGGCACCCAACTCCATGGTCCGTCCGGCGCGGCGGTGTGGTCGTCGCCGACCATCGATGTCCAGCGTCAGGCGCTGTATGTCGCGACCGGGGACAATTATTCCGACCCTCCCTCGGAAACCAGCGATGCAATTCTTGCGTTTGAGCTTGGGACCGGCCGGATGCTCTGGCATCGGCAGGTTACCGCGAACGACAGCTACATCACCTCGTGCCTCGTTGGTGACAGGACCAACTGTCCGGAAAGCAACGGTCCCGATCACGACTTTGGCCAATCGCCCATTCTGGTGAGTTTGCGCGGCGGGCAGCGTGCCCTGGTTGCCGGGCAGAAATCCGGCGTCGTCCATGCGCTGGATCCTGACCATGAGGGCAAGATCCTCTGGCAGACGCGGATCGGCAAAGGCGGTCCGCTGGGGGGCTCCGCCGCAGATCAGGACCATGTCTATGTCGCGAACTCTGACGTCCGGTTTATTGGCAACAGAACCTTGAATCCGAATGAGGGTGGCGGTCTGTTCGCGCTCGAGCTTGCCACCGGGAAACTTTCGATGCAGGTGCCGCCGGTCCCGTGTGGCGACCGCAGCCGCTGCAGCCCGGCACTCGCCGCGGCCGTGACTGCTATTCCCGGCGTTGTTTTCTCGGGCGGGATGAGCGGATATCTGCGCGCTTACGCGACCGACGATGCACGGCTGCTTTGGGAAGTGGACACGGCACGCGACTATCCGATCGTGAATGGCGGTTCGGCCAGAGGGGGCGCCATGGACGGACCCGGTCCAACCATCGTCGATGGCATGCTCTACGTGAATTCAGGCTACGCTCAATGGGGCGGTCTGCCCGGCAACGTCTTGTTGGCCTTCGAAGTTGGGAATCCCTGACACATTGCATCGCGTCATTACGGGTGATGACGACAACAACGGCGTATGACGACATGCGGTTGACGTTACGCTGCGCGCAAACACTGGGGTACCTTGATGATTGGTCTGTTCTTTGAAGTTCAGACAAGGCCGGGGCATCGGGATCAATATCTCGATCTCGCCGCTGCGCTGAAGCCCGAACTCGAGGCCATGGGTGGCTGCCGCTTCATCGATCGCTTCAGGAGTCTGACACGGGAAGACCTGTTGCTGTCCTACCAGATCTGGCAGGACGAGGCCGCGCTGACGGCCTGGCGGGCCGATGCCCACCATCATCAGGTCCAGACGATCGGCCGCGAGAGGGTGTTTTCGGACTACCGCATTCGCGTCGCCCAATTGATTCATGAAGCGAGGCCGGGACAACCGGTCTGGCAGCCCGAGCGGCGTACGCCGTACAACGATCCCGCACGGCGGCCGCCGACTTACGTCCTCGCAGCGGAGTCGAAGAGCGCCACGCTGGCCGTGGAGACCGAATGGCGCCGCGACGCTTTCGCCAGCGTTTATCGTGACGGATACTTCGCGCATTTGATCGATTTGCCGGACCATCAATCCGGCGTCGAATTCGGTCCGCTTCTGTTTGCCGATCCAACCATCGAATATTTTCGAATTTTCGATGTCATGCGCGACTACGGAATGTACGAGCGAACCGAGGCGCCGCAATATTATCCGCCGGTGTGAGAACGTCGACCGACTTCTAAACCTGACCAGGGTCGACGATTTCCGGGGACGACGGGCGAATGTGGCGCAACCGCCTGCTTTAAACTATCATTTCACTCCGACGTCCCACTGGGGGCAGTCGACGGGGGGCTTGGTCATGCGCTTGAAAGGAAAGGTTGCGATTATCACAGGAGCCGGGCAGCAGAAGGGCGAGAGCATCGGCAATGGTCGGGCGGCAGCGGTCCTTTTCGCCCGAGAGGGAGCAAAGCTGGTGTTGGCCAATCGGAGCATGGACTCCCTGGAGGGGACACGTGAACTTTTGCACAAGGAAGGGTTCGACGCTGAATGCGTGACTGCCGACATTAGTAACGAAGATGACTGCGCGGCACTGGTCAATACTGCGGTCGCCAAGTTTGGCCGCATTGACATCCTTCACAACAACGTCGGTATCGGGGGGCTGGACGGCGACACAGCCAGGATCGACAAGAACGCCTGGGACCACATCTTCAGCGTAAATCTCGATGGTGCCATGCTGATCAGCAAGCACACCCTGCCGGTCATGCGGTCCCAGAGGTCTGGCAGCATCACGCACGTCAGCAGCGTTGCAGCCATCGCCTCGTCACCGCTGATAGCTTACAAGACATCGAAGGCTGCTTTGCACGAGTTGGTACGTTGGATAGCGTTTGAAAACGCGCCCCACAATATTCGTTGCAACGTGCTCATGCTTGGGATGATCGACACACCAATGGCGATCGAGGGTTTTCATCAGGCGACAGGAACGCCGCGAGACATCTTACGCAAGCAGCGAGATGCAAGAGTCCCGATGGGCCGCATGGGCACGGCGTGGGAAACGGCGAATGTCGCTTTATTCCTCGCTTCGGACGAAGCGTCTTATATTACGGGGGCGGTCATACCTGTCGACGGCGGCATGCATACGCGCGTGGGCTGACACTTGCCACATCGTTGGGAGTGCGGAAGGGACGTTCCGCATGTCGTCTGGCCTGAGCGGGCACATTCCACCGCGCGGAAATGTCAGCCTGACCTCAACGGGCTTCGTTTGAATTTCATTGTCGTTATACTCGTCCACCAAGCCAGGGCGGGGAGTTCTGTGTTATTTCTGATCCTCGCTCGGCCTTCGCAGCCAGGCGAATGAAAAGATATCAACGGGCGGGAAAATGAAAAAGCTGACACGGCGGACGTTCGTGACGGGTTCAGCGGCGGTGTTGTGCGCCCGGTCCGTGAAGACCGAGGCGCAATCCTCGTGGCCTGCACGCCAGATCCGCATTCTCGTGCCGTATCCGCCGGGCGGCCAGACGGACGGCATCGCACGCGCTTTCGGTGACTATCTGGCGCGGCAGATCGGAAAGACGGTCATCATCGAAAACAAGGCCGGCGCAGGCGGCGTCATCGGCGTGGCGGAAGCCAAGCGCGCAGAACCGGATGGCACCACCATCCTGTGCACGATTTCTTCGTCACTCATCCAAAACCGCGTTACGGTGAAGGACCTTCCATACGATCCTGAAGCAGACTTCATTTACCTGACGATGGTCAGCGGCGCTGGCGGTCCGGTAGTGGCGGCGAAGAAGACCGGGGCAACGAATCTTCGCGAGTTCATCGAATACGCAAAAAAGGTCGGCAACCTGAACTGGGGATCGTACGGTGTGGGTTCGACGCCGCACGTCCTCATCGAAACGGTCGCGAAGCAATACGGCATCAAATTTCAAGTCATCCAGTACCGCGGCGAGGCACTGATGTGGAATGACATCGCGGGACAGACGCTTGATGGCGCCTCGGGAAGCTATGCCGCAGCAGCACCCGTCATTCAGGCGGGAACGGGAAACCTGATCGGCGTGGTAGGCAGCCGCCTGCCACCGTACCCGGACACGCCGACAATGACCGAGCAGGGCGCCGTCGGCGACTTCTACGACCTGCGCGCATTCACGACCTTCGCTGTACCGAGCGGAACGCCAAAGGAGATTGTGCAGCGGCTCTCGCCGATATTGATACAGGCCGGTTCCGACCCCAAGGTTCGCCAGATGCTGGACAATTTCCTGCTGACGTCTCCGGCCGATCTTGAAACGACGGCTCGTATTTTCAAGCGCGACAGCGATGTGATGCTGCGCATCCTGCGCGATCTTGGCGTCAAACCGCCGGAGTAATCATCGAGCGGCCCGACGAGACCGCCAGAGCGTACCTGGAGCCGTTCCCGTTCCGATGGAATCGGAACGGGGCTCTAGATTCCTGATTTGACGCGTTTTCTCGACGCGAACCGGTGTCCACCCCGGATCAAGTCCGGGGCAGGCTTTCGCTGGAAAACGCTCTAATGGACCGGGTCCAGCACGACCACCGGTATCTCCCGCTCGGTCTTGAGCTGATAGTCGGCGTAGGGGGGCCAAAATTCGAGCGCCTTTGTCCAAAGCCGGAGGCGTTCCTCGCCCTCCGTTGTCCTGGCCCGCGCGTTCATCTTTTTGGTCCCGACTTGCATTTCAACGTCGGGGTTCGCCAGAATATTGCGATACCAGCCTGGGTCTTGGGGCGCGCCTCCCTTTGAGGCGATGACGAAGTAACTGCCGCCGTCCGTTCCGTAAAACAGCGGGAATATGAATTTATCGCCGGACTTGCGGCCGGTGGTGGTCAACAGCAGCGCCGGCGCCGTGATCTCACCTCGTTGGGGCACCGTTACCTTGTACATGTGCCCTTCGGTTCCGCCGCTTGCCAGATAGCGGTTCGCATGCTCGACCATCCAGTCCGGCAGGTTCGGCGCAAGTTTCGCTTCAGCCATCGTGCTCTCCTTCAAAATGCCAGGGAGCATACCATCAGGCAGGCGGCTCGGCCAATTCCGGCTTCATGTGCAAGGCTCGTTTGGCGCTTGTGGAGCGACGACTTGCTCTTGTGTCGCAATCGATGGTCTGTTGTTGGCACTAAACGGACATCTAGTCAGGAGCGGTTCCGCATGATTTGATCGACATGGGAGAAGCTTAAAACAAGGGGGAAGTCGATGCGCTATCTGGTGTTAGGC
>JACDAG010000237.1 GCA_013695565.1 Bradyrhizobium sp. | reverse complement strand
TATCGGCCGATGCGACTTCCTCGGCGATCGCGGCAAAGGCCGCGCGCCATTCGGCGATCGGGCGCGCCTCGCCCTTGTCGCCGATACCGGCCGGCGAGGCTTCGGCAAAGCGTTCGGCGAATTTGCGTCGCGCCGTGGCAGCTTCGATCATGCCTTGCAGATCACCACGTTCATCCTTCAACGCCTCGATACGCTTGTCGAGTTCAGGCAGATTGACCGGCGGGGCCGCACGCGGCGGCTTAGCGTCGATCGCACCGATGGTGAGCCTGGCGCCCGCCTCGCCCTCGACCCGCAGCGAGGACGGATCCAGCGTCAGCGGAAAATCCTTCAACACGGCCGAATGGTCGCCGGCCGGAATATCCAGCGTGATGACACGGGTGACGCTGGCGCCGTCGGGATAGACGGTGACGGCATCGACGACCGAACTGGCAGGCACATCGGCCGCTTGCGTCGGCACGGCGGCAAACGCCGCAACCACGACGAGGCTGGTCGTCACAAGACTGTTGGCTAAAAATCGCATTGGTTTCCCTCTCCTAAGGCCGCTCGCTGAACGGCGCCGCGAAAAAATCCCACCACCCCTGGTGATGAGACGCCGCGACAGAGGAACTGGTTCGATTGGGGTTTCCGTAAGGCTCGGCCGCGGCGGGACCGCGGCGGAGGTAGCCGCTTAATGCCGCGAACGGCCAGTTCAGGCCTGTAGTTTAGACTTGGCGGCCTGGCTGAAGACGCGGCGCAGCAGTTCGGCGGCATTCCGGGCGCCGACCTTGCGCATGATGCTGGCCCGGTAGCCTTCAATGGTCCGCGCACTCAGGCCAAGCCGCCGCGCGGCTTCCTTGTTGGTCTCACCGACGGCGATCCGCGCCAGCACTTCGCGTTCGCGGCTGGTGAGCGGCTGACCGCCGGGAATGAAGAGCGACGCGTCGGCGGCATGGCCGCTGACCGCAGGCCTGGAATATTCGTCAATCGCCGCCTCGACCCGGCGGGCAATCTCCCGCTCGCAGAACGGCTTGACGATGAAGTCAAACGCGCCGTTGCGGACGGCGTCGACCGCCATCGAAATCGCGCCGGTCGCCGAGGTAACGAAGACGGGCGCCGGACAATTCTCGGCACGCAATCGCTTGAGCAGATCGATACCGGACCGGTCCGTCGTGCCGACTTCGAGGAATATGCAGAGCGGCATATGCGCCTTCGCATGCGCCAGCAGGGAAGCGCCGTCCGCGAAGCTGATGACGTCGTAACCCCTTTGCTCCAGCGTACGCGCCAGCGTCTCCCGCATCGCCGCGTCATTGTCGAGGATGAAAATCTCACCCTTTGTCTCACCCCTGGACGTCGCATTCCACGGCATAGCCCATACCCCGGCAGAAAGGTTTTTGATCAATATCGATGTGAAGCAATGACCGCCGGCAGCCGACCGAAACAAACGGGTCGATTAGCGCTGCCGCGATCTATTGACGCCCGGCGTCTCGCGCGCCGATGCAACAGTATTCCGGTCGCGTATTTATACCGGAAGTTGCGGTTCCATTTGACCGATCGGGACAGATATTTTACATTTCGGGACATTCCCGGACATGGCTGGCATGACCGATCTCATTCGCAGCGCCTGCCTGACGCATTACCCCGAGGTCGCGCGCTCCGTCGGGCTCGATCCGCTGGAAATGCTGCGCAAGGTCCGGCTGCCGGTGAACTGCCTGGACGACCCGGATCTGCGTATCGCGGTCTCGGGCCTGCGCCGCCTGCTGGAAGCCTCCGCCGCGGCCGCAGGCGTCGATGAATTCGGCCTGCGCATGGCCGAACGCGGTGGCCTCTCGAACCTCGGACCCGTGGCGCTCGTGGTCCGCGAACAGTCCACGGTCGGGACCGCAATCGAGGCGCTGGCGCGCTTCATCCACATTCACCATGAGGGGATGCGCCTGAAGATCGAGCGCGACGCCGAAGTCGTGATGATATCCGTCACCCTGCGCGGCGGCCGCCCACGGGCCCCGCGCCAGTCGACCGAGTTGGCGGTGGGAACCATCGATCGCATCATCCGCTCGCTATTTGGCGATGACTGGCGGCCGCTCGACGTCCATCTGATGCATTCTCCGCCGCGCAACCGCCGCTACTACCGGGCCTTCTTCGGCTGCAACGTTATCTTCAATTCGGAAGCCGACGCCATCCTGCTCGCCGCTGAAGACCTCGAGCGCCCGATCCCGACCGCGCATCCCATGATCGCGGACTATCTGCCCAGCGCGTCGAAGCCATCGAGACACGATCCAGCAAGTGGGACGACAAGGTCAGCGAACTGGTGCGCGCGCTGCTGCCGAACGGCGATTGCACCATCGAGCGGGTGGCCGAGCATCTCGCCTGCGACCGGCGCACCATTCACCGGCATCTGGCCGGACGCGGCACCAGCTTCTCCACGATACTCGACACCGAGCGCGCCGATCTCGTGCTGCGGCTGATCGAGGACGGCGACCGGCCGTTGAAGGAGATGGCCGCCCTATTGGGCTTCTCGGCGCAAAGCGCGATGGCACGCTGGTTTCGCGGACGTTTCGGCTGCAGCATCACCCAATGGCGCGGCAACGACGGCCAGCGGGCGGCGCTTACCCGCTGGTGAATCGGTCAGCCGCTTGAGAGCGGCGTCTCTTTAAAACACCAGCGCCTTGGCCTGCTTGACCTGCGGCAATGCCTGCACCTTGGCAAGCACGTCCGCCGGAATTGCGCCGTCGATCTCGACCAGCGCGATAGCGTCGCCACCTGGCTTGTTGCGGCCGAGATGGAAGGTCGCGATGTTGATCTTGGCAGCGCCGAGCAGGCCGGCGAAGCTGCCGATGAAGCCGGGCTTGTCCTCATTGGTAATATAGATCATCGACTTGCCGAACTCGGCGTCAACCCGGATGCCCTTGATATCGACCAGCCGCGGCTTGCCGTCATGATAGACGGTACCCGACACCGAGCGATCCTGCCGTTCGGTGGTGACGGTGACGGTGATCAGGCTTTCGTAATCACTCTGCGCCGCGCGCACGATCTCGTCGACCACCATGCCGCGCTCCTTGGCGACGACCGGCGCCGAGACCACGTTGACGTCGCCCAGCATCGGCCGCAACAGGCCCGACAGCACGGCGGACGTGATCGCCTTGATCTTCATTTCGGCGACATGGCCCTCATAGGTGATCTGCACCTTGAGGATGCCGCTCTCGGTGAGCTGGCCCGCGAACGAGCCGAGCTTTTCGGCCAGTTCAATGAACGGCTTCAGCTTCGGCGCTTCTTCGGCGGTGATCGAGGGGAAATTGACCGCGTTCGAGATCGCGCCGGTCAAGAGATAATCCGACATCTGCTCAGCGACCTGAAGCGCGACATTCTCCTGCGCTTCCGTGGTGGAGGCGCCGAGATGCGGCGTGCAGATCACGTTGGGATGGCCGAACAGCACGTTCGTGGTTGCCGGCTCCTCGACGAAAACATCGAAGGCGGCGCCCGCGACATGCTTGGAATTCAAGGCGTCGACCAGCGCCTGCTCGTCGACCAGGCCGCCGCGGGCGCAATTGACGATGCGTACGCCCTTCTTCATCCTGGCGATGGCGCCCGCATCGATGATGTTTTTGGTCTTCTCGGTCAGCGGCGTATGCAGGGTGATGAAATCGGCGCGCTTGAGCAAATCGTCGAGTTCGACCTTTTCGACACCGATGTCCTTGGCGCGCTCCGGCGACAGGAACGGATCGAACGCGATCACCTTCATGCGCAGGCCGAGCGCGCGGTCGGCGACGATCGCGCCGATATTGCCGCAGCCGATCACGCCGAGCGTCTTGGCTGTGATCTCGACGCCCATGAAGCGGTTCTTCTCCCACTTGCCGGCCTGGGTCGAGGCGTCGGCCTGCGGAATTTCGCGCGCCAGCGCCAGCATCAAGGTAATCGCATGCTCGGCGGTCGTGATCGAATTGCCGAACGGCGTGTTCATCACGATGATGCCCTTGGCGGTCGCGGCCGGAATCTCGACATTGTCGACGCCGATGCCGGCGCGGCCGATCACCTTCAGCCGCGTGGCTTTCTCGATGATCTTCGCGGTCGCCTTGGTCGCGGAGCGGATCGCTAGGCCGTCATAATTGCCGATGATCTCGGCGAGCTTGTCCTTGTCCTTGCCGAGATTGGGCTGGAAATCGACATCGATGCCGCGATCCTTGAAGATCTGCACGGCGGCGGGAGAGAGCGCGTCGGAGATGAGAACTTTGGGTTTGGACATCGGATGTTACCTGAAGAGTTTCTGGAGAAAGCCGGACTTGCCGGCGGTGACGGGAATTCCGGTACGTAGGGTGTCAGCGAGCGAACTGCCTTCGAGCGGCAGGGCGTCGAGCATGCGACCGCCCAGGATATCGCCTGTTATCGCGCGGCCGATCGCATCGCGCACGTCCTGCCACGAACCCTTGTGTTCGACACCTAGCATCCAGCTTTGTTCGGCCTGGCCGGCGCGCATCGCCAGCATCAGCCAGGCGCCGCGCACGGATTTGACGCCGGCGAATTCGCGCGCCAGCGCCTCGATCAAGGCGGTCGGGATTTCCTTGGGATGCGCGAGCAATACTTGTTCCGACGCCTGGGTCGTATTGGTCTGCGGGGCTCGCATATCGAATTCCCCGGCCAACAGCCGCGTCACCTCGCCCGGCGTAAAATCCTTTCCGTAGTCCGAGCCTGGATTGAGCACGAACGGCGCGCCGGGATAGCGGCCGAACAGATCACGCGTCAGATCGGGGGCCACGATGTGATCCCCCTTGAACCAGATGCGCGCCCGCGATGGCGCCGTGAAGAACGAGATCAGCTTCTCCTCGCCGCGCACAGCGCTCGGCAGGCTCAGTTTGGGGCCTTCGGCAACGACGGTGCTGCCGTCGGGTCCGGGGACCATCGGATGATCGGCGTCGGGAACCAGCACCACGAAAATCTGGCTGTCCATCAGCGCGCGCGCGAAAGCCGGCCGCTCAGCCGGCTCCGCCGATGCACGCATCAGCAGACGCTCGATATCGTTCTCGGGTTCGAACATGGAATGGCCTGATGAGACCTGGTGCAACGGAGACGGAGCGAACTCTTCTCCCTCCCCCCGTTCTTACGGGGAGAGGGTCGGGGTGAGGGGCAGTCACAAGCGAGGTGCACGCGGAGAGAGCCCCTCACCCGGCGCTACGCGCCGACCTCTCCCCGTAAGAACGGGGAGAGGCGAAAAGAAAGCTAAGCCGCCTTGGGCAGCGCTGCCTTGGTCTCGGCGAACGCCCAGTCGATCCACTGCGTCAGCAGCTTGACGTCGGACGCTTCCACGGTGGCGCCGCACCAGATCCGCAAGCCCGCCGGTGCATCGCGGTAATAGGCGAAGTCGTAACCGGCGCCTTCCTTCTCGACCAGCGCGACCAGCTTCTTGGAAAAGTCCGCCTGCGCGTCCACTGTCAGCGAAGTGATCGTGGGATCGACGAATCTCAGGCACACCGAGGTATTGGAGCGGGTCGCCGGATCCTTCGCGAGGAAGTCGATCCACGGCGTCCTCGCCTTCCAGTCGGCCAGCGCCTTGGTGTTGGCATCGGCGCGCGCGACCAGGGCCTTGAGGCCGCCGATCGATTTCGCCCACTGCAGCGCATCAAGATAGTCCTCGACGCACAGCATCGACGGCGTGTTGATGGTCTCGCCTTCGAAGATGCCTTCGTTGAGCTTGCCGCCCTTGGTCAGGCGGAAGATTTTCGGCAATGGCCAGGCCGGCTTGTAGGTCTCCAGCCGTTCCACCGCGCGCGGCGACAGGATCAGCATGCCATGCGCGGCCTCGCCGCCCAGCGCCTTCTGCCAGGAGAACGTCACCACATCGAGCTTTGCGAAATCGAGCGGCTGCGCGAACGCGGCGGAAGTCGCGTCGCAGATCGTGAGGCCTGCGCGGTCCGCCTTGATCCAGTCGGCATTGGGCACACGCACGCCCGACGTGGTGCCGTTCCAGGTGAAGACGATGTCGGAGGCGGGATCGGCCTTGGAAAGATCAGGGATATCACCATAGCCGGCATGCAGCTTGGTGATGTCCTTCAGCTTCAGTTCCTTGACGATGTCGCTGACCCAGCCTTCGCCGAAGGATTCCCAGGCAATGGTGGTGACGGGCCGCGCACCGAGCAGCGACCACAGCGCCATTTCGACCGCGCCGGTATCGGACGCCGGCACGATGCCGATCTTGTAACCGGCTGGCACTTCAAGCACTTCGCGCGTCAATTCAATCGCGAGCTTGAGCTTGGCCTTGCCGACCTTCGCGCGATGCGAGCGGCCGAGGGCAGCGTCCCTGAGATTTGCGGGATTCCAGCCGGGGCGCTTGGCACAGGGGCCGGAAGAAAAATGCGGCACATTGGGCCGCGAAGCGGGCTTCGCTACGGTCATGATCTATCCTTCCAGATAGTAAGCCTCCCGTTGGGGGGAGGTGTCCCGCGGCGGTGATTAAGGGAATCGCGCCCGATCGTCAAGGAACTTCGGGCGCATCCGATATGTCGCTGAGATCACAGCTGATTGAAGGGGCGTCGGTTTCCGGCACGACCGGCTGCTGCTCCAGCAGTTCAGCCGCATCGTTGATCAACCTCGCGGCCATGCGCCGGCTCGAGGTTTTCAGAACGCTTTTTTCGCCGGCCTGCACGACATATTCGTTGCCGATCCGCACGATCGAATAATCTTTCATTTGAAATCCCCAAAGCTGCCCACGGCCCCATGGGAGACGCTGACATAGCGGAGACGTTCCCCTCCGTAAAATCACGGTGGTCGGGTTAGTTTATCGCTTGTTAATGGGATTGCAGAGTCACGACTACCCAGGCAATCGCCTGCTGCGCGACACAACTTTGCACATCGATAAAGTGTCAGAATCGCAAGGTCATGCCGACGTGGCTGCGCGCGAATCCGAGCCGCTCATAAAACCGTTGCGCGTCGACGCGCGTGTGGTGCGTGAGCAACTCCACCAGCTTGCAACCTCTTGCGCGCGCTTCCGTAACCGCCCATTGCACCAATTGCTCGCCGATGCCGCGGCTGCGGCAATGGCTGGCGACGCGGACATCCTCGAGCAAACCGCGCGAGGCGCCCTGCGAGCAAACGCCGGGCAGGATGCATAGCTGCAGGCAGCCGACGACGGCGCCCTCGCCGTCCTCGGCCACCACGAGTTCGATATTCGGATCGCGCGCGACGCGTTCGAATGCGTCGAAATAGACCTGCGGCAGCGGCACCTCGAGCCGTTCCCGCGCCCCGCCAAGCGGATCGTCCGCCAGCATGGCGACGATAAAACCGACATCGTCACGGCGGGCGCGACGGATGGTGACCTGCGAAATGGTGGCCATGAGGCTTTCCGGTGCAATTCAGCGCGCCGGCGGCAGGCCGAGCGACTTTTCGGTCTCGCCGATCCAGCGGCGCACGGCGGCATAGCCGTCGAGATGAAAGCCGCCTTCATGCGCCAGCCGCGTATAGGCCAGCAGCGACACGTCGGCGAGCGAGACGGCGGCGCCGACCAGGAAGGGCGTGACCGCGAGCTGGTGCTCCATCCGCGCCAGCGCCGCATAGCCGCGCTTGACCTTGTCGGTATCGAGGTCGGAAGCGGATTTCTTCAGATAGAACATCTGGAAGCGGCAGACCGCGATATAGGGCTCGTGGCTGTATTGTTCCCAGAACAGCCACTCGTCCATCTTGGCCGACGCAAACGGATCCTGCGGAATGAGGTCGCTGCCACGGGAGAGATAGCGGATGATGGCGTTGGATTGCGCCAGCGTGCGGCCGTCGTCGAACTCGACCGCCGGCACCTGACCGGCGTAATTGAGCTTGAGGAATTCCGTCGTGCGGGTCTCACTCCTGAGTGTGTCGACCGGAATCCAGGCATAGGGCAGCGCGAGCTTGTCGCACACCCATTTCACCTTCAGGCAATTGCCCGAATTGGTATCGCCATAAATCTTCATGAGTCCGCCGCCATTGCTGCAACCGCAGTGCAACAGCCGGAACGGGTTCTGTCAACTTCTATGAGGCCGTCGCCAGGCGTGGCGGGTTCAGAATTTGTAGCCGAGGCCGAGGCGCACGGTATTCACGTTGGATTCGATGTCCGACGTCACGCGCCGATATTCGTATTCGGCCCGGACGAACAGCCCGCCGATCAGCATCATATCGACGCCGCCGCCTGCGGTATATCCGTAGACCATTTTGGACTTGCTGGCGCTGGTCGTCGCGATCGCAATCGGATCCGGGAATGCCGACACACTGCGGTCGACGGTCTGGCTGCCAAATCCGGCACCGACAAATGCGTAAGGCAGGAAGCATCCCATGACATAACCGCCGCGCAGCCGCGCCGAGCCGAAATCGGACTGCTTCACGATCGCGGTCGAGTGGGTCAGGCTTTCGAAATCGTAGGGGTTGCTGACGAGGTATCGGTACCCTACCGAATTGGAGATGGAGCGAATTCCGGCATGGGTATAGTTCGCTTCGAGACCGACGACGACGTCTTCGAATTGCGCGCTGTAACCGGCAAACGCGCCGAAGCCTTTGTTGAAGCTGTGCGCGTCGCCCAGCGGTTGCCAATTGTAGTCTGCGGTGGGCGGCCGGACAAAGGTCCGCTGCAGATCGGAATTGGTGTTGCCAGGCACCTTTGAGATCACCGAGGCGTAGTCGGCCTGACCGCCGATATAGTAGCCCTGCCAGTTGACCTTCTGCGCGGTCAAACCGGAGCCGACGCTGCCGCGGAGTATCGGAA
>JACDAG010000217.1 GCA_013695565.1 Bradyrhizobium sp. | reverse complement strand
CGCTCACCCTGCGCCATCGCGTTGGCGGTCTCCTCGGGCTTTTGCAGTGCGGGGCGGATCGGGATCGTCGTGACTGGCTTTGGTTTGTCGCCCGCCGTGGACGGCGGCGTCACCAACTGGGCCTGCGCTGATGACGCCAGCACTATCAAAACGGATGCCGAGATCATCAATGTTGCCGAAAGCACCGATCTCATGACAAATCCCAAGGAAATCTGGAGCGAATAATGGAGACAATACGGGAGAGAAGACCGGAGCAATCATTGACCTAAGGCCAATTAAGCACATCTGCTTGGTCGGCAACAACCGCGCCCCGGTTCAGGGAACTGCGCAAGGGAATGGCAAGGGAATAGCAAGGGAATAGACCGACGATGCTGACCGCCGAAGAACTCGAACGCTATGCCCGCCATATCGTGCTGCGCGAGGTTGGCGGCCCCGGCCAGACCGCCCTGAAGGAGGCGTCCGCGCTGGTGATCGGCGCCGGCGGTCTCGGCGCCCCGGTCCTGATGTACCTCGCCGCCGCCGGTATCGGCACGCTCGGCGTGGTCGACGACGATATCGTCTCGCTGTCCAATCTGCAGCGCCAGATCATCCACACCACACCGGATATCGGCAGGCGCAAGGTCGACAGCGCCGCGGTGCAGATCCACGCGCTCAATCCCCATGTCAATTTCGAAGCCCACGCCGTGCGCCTCGATGCTGGCAACGTGATGTCGCTGATCGGCGGCTATGATCTGGTGCTCGACGGGTCAGATAATTTCGAAACCCGTTATCTGGTTTCCGACGCCTGCTTCCTCGCGGCCAAGCCGTTGATCACGGCGGCCCTCGGCCAGTTCGACGGATCGCTGACCACGATCCGCGCCCATGAACGCGGCGCCGACGGCCAGTTCAATCCGACTTATCGGTGTCTGTTTCCCGAAGCGCCGCCGCCGGGCACGGTGCCGGCCTGTGCCGAGGCCGGCGTGATTGGCGCGCTCGCCGGCATGCTGGGCTCGATGATGGCGCTGGAAGCGATCCGCGAAATCGTCGGCTTCGGCGACAGCCTGGTCGGGAGGCTGGTGATGGTGGACGCGCGCGCGATGCGGTTCGAAACCCTGCGCTATGCGCGCGATCCGGCCAACCCGCTCAATGGCGATACGCCTGCGATCACCGATTTGAGCGGACACCGGTGAGGTGTCCGCCTTGCGCGCTACTCGCTGTCGGCCAACTGCTGTTCGAAGTCCGAAGCATTTGATTTATCGGTCATGACCTGCGGACAGCGGAAGCAGGCCTCTTTGCCTTCCTGACGAAACCAGCGGCAGGTGGGCCTGATCTGGCAGGCGGGAAGCGCGTTGACCACCGCCGGAACGCCTTCGACGATCCTCTTGGCCAGACTGCAGGTGTTACCCTTGAAATGCTTGCAGCCGCCGCCCGCGCAGGGCGCCGCGATGCGAAAGAGCTCCGTGGGCTTGGCATCGCCCGCAAGGGCAAGGACCTTCTCGGAGAGCGGCACCGTCTCGGTGAGATAGCCGACCCTGTGCTGGTCCGGCGTGCCTGTCATCACGCCAAAAATGCGTGCGCCTTCAACGGTCGCCGGAGCGCTTGGGCAGTCGATCGGTTTGCTTGATTCTTTGGACATGAAACCCTCTGCTGGTGCCGGAAATAAAAAGGCTTCCGGGACGACGTCCGGCGCGCCACGCGCCGAACGCCATCCCGTCTTCCGAGTTCACATCTGCTTCAGGGTGGGCAAGCCAAACAACGGCTGCGGCCACGGGTAGAGACCGGTCGTGGCAGTCCCGGTGATCGGGCCTTTGACGGTAGCGACGGATATTCTCGCCGCGAAGCCGGCTGCGACGATTTCGAGTTGATCCGGGGTGAGCCGGACCGGCGCTTCGAGCTCTTCGCTGACCAGCGGTTGAGACTTTGCTTCGGACTTCTTCATCTGGGCTTCTCCTGTTGCGAGACGAAGGGGCCATCCGCTTCGACTGCTGCAGGACGCTAGGCATGCACGGGATGATTGACCGTGATTTTCCTCACGGAACGCGCTCAGGCCGTTCCGGGCCTTGTCGCGGAATGGCGGAAGCAGGAGAGACGGAAGGGCCGGGGCGGCTCAACCCTGTGAAGCAATCCACTTCAATATCTTCGGCTCGCGAAGGTCGTCGTAGCCGATGACGATATCGGCACGCTGTTCCGGCTCGCACTCACCGAGATATCGCTTCTGGCCACCGACATAACGCTGGTTCGCCGGCGAGGCGGTATCGGTTGCGTCAACGGTCGGGCCGCGCTGCGCGCCGCGGGGCACCGAGACCTCGAAGTCGACCTTCAGGAAGATCGAAAGATCCCAACAGGCCCGAATCTCGGGGCGGTGCAGGAAGATGCCGTCAACGATCAGCGCGGCCCCCGGTGCGGCTTGCTGCGTGACCGGATCAAACGGCCGATCATTGTCGAGATCAAAGCTCCTTGCGATGTATCGGCCTGAGCCTTCAGGGCCCAGCGGATCCAGCAACAGCTTCCGAAACGAATCGTAGTCATAGGAGTCGAGATAAAAGCCATCGGGCGAGTGGCGCCCCCGCGCATAGCGCAGGGCGCGTGGATGTTGGAAATCGTCGACCGAAGCGCGGATGGCGGGGCGGCCTTGCGCTGCCACCAGTGGCGCCAGCGCATCCGCCAGCGTCGTTTTCCCCGCGCCATCCACGCCGTCGATCGCGACGCGGATCATTCTCAGGGGGTGCAATGCGACGGCGGCCGCGGCGAGTTGGCTCAGCAGGGACGCGTGGGCTTCGCTCACATCATCCTCGGCGGCCGCCTCACAGCATGCTGGGTAGCACGCGATCCGGCGGCTTGTGGTTGTCGAGGAAGGTCCGGATGTTGATGATCACCTTCTCGCCCATCTCGACACGGCCCTCGATCGTGGCCGAACCCATATGCGGCAGCAGCGTCACCTTGCCAGCCTTGGCCAGCCGGACCAGCTTTGGATTGACCGCGGGTTCGTGCTCGTAGACGTCGAGGCCGGCGCCGCCGATCTCGCCACCTTCGATCAGCTTGATCAGCGTGTCTTCGTCGATCACCTCGCCACGCGCGGTGTTGACGATATAGGCCTCTTTCCGGATCAGTTTCAGTCGCCGTGCCGACAGCAGATGGAACGTCGCCGGCGTATGCGGACAGTTCACCGAGATGATGTCCATCCGCGCCAGCATCTGGTCGAGGCTTTCCCAGTAGGTCGCGCCCAATTCGTCGGCGATCACGGGCGCGACGGGACGGCGGTTGTGATAGTGGATCTGCAGGCCGAAAGCGCGGGCGCGCCGCGCCACGGCCTGGCCGATGCGGCCCATGCCGATAATGCCGAGGCGTTTGCCGCCGATCCGGTGGCCGAGCATCCAGGTCGGCGACCAGCCCGGCCAGTTCTTGCCATCGGTGAGGATCGAGGCCCCCTCGATCATCCGCCGCGGCACCGCGAGAATCAGCGCCATGGTCATGTCGGCGGTGTCTTCGGTCAAAACCTTCGGCGTGTTGGTCACGGTGATGCCGCGCGCATGCGCCGCCGTGACGTCGATATTGTCGACGCCATTGCCGAAATTGGCGATCATCCGCAGCTTGCAGTCGGGGTGCTTGAGAATCTCTTCGTTGACCAGATCGGTCACGGTCGGAACCAGCACATCGGCGGTGCGCACGGCTTCCGCGATCTGTTCCGGCGTCATCGGCGTATCGTCGAGGTTCAGCCGCGCATCGAACAGTTCGCGCATCCGGGTCTCGATCGAGTCCGGGAGCTTGCGGGTGACGACGACGAGAGGCTTTTTCTTAACCGACATGTCCTGCTCTCATGAGGCAATGGCCTGCCCAACCCTAGACAACGCTCGCTTTAGCAAGGTTTAGCTTCGCCGTTCAGACCTCATTAACCCGGTTGTTCGACACTGCATTTGCTGCGCTGCGCGGTTCGAACGGCTACCTGGTCGTTTCCTCGATGGTTTTTATGGCTTCCCTTGGGTTTCCCCGACAGTTGCCTCGGGGCTGCCGAGGAAAACGTCATGGGAATGGTCGAAGGAAATCCGGGCGTTCTGGTTCTAAAGCGTTCCGTCCTCTCTAGCAGAAGGCCGGGCCAAGACAAGAACCCCAAGAACCCCCAAGAATCCCTTGGGGAACGACAGACCGAGGTGTGACCGGCGCGGGCACAGGGGGACTTAGGTCTTAGGGTCTTGGGTCTAAGGGTCTTGGGTTTCAGGCGTTGGCGGATGGTTTCAACTCGAAGAATTCGGGTTGACGGGTTCTCGGCAGGAGATGGGTTGATGGCGTTGGGGCGTTTCTGTTCGATGGCGGTGCTGGCAGGGTGCATGCTGGGCGCGTCGGTCAGCACAGGTTTTTCGGCCAAGGATTCGGGCTCCACCACCAGCGGCCTGCCGCTGCCGCGTTATGTCAGCCTGAAATCCGATCATGTGAACGTCAGGGCCGGTCCGACCAAGGACAATGACGTCGCCTGGGTCTACACCCG
>JACDAG010000216.1 GCA_013695565.1 Bradyrhizobium sp. | reverse complement strand
GCGTCGCCAGCGCGTCGTGCAAGATCACCACGGCGTTTGCCAAAGTCGGATTGTCGGGCGACTACGGCGGCACGTATTTTCTCACCCAGCTGCTCGGCAGCGCCAGAGCGCGCGAGCTTTATCTGACTTCGCCGGTGCTCAGTGCGCAGGAGGCCTATAATCTAGGCATGGTGACCAAAGTGGTGCCGGACGCGGAAGTCGAGGCGGTCGCGCATGATCTGGCGATGTCGCTGGCGCAGGGCCCGTCGATCACGCTCGGCTACATCAAGCGCAACATCAACAACGCCGAAACGATGTCGCTGGAAGAATGCTTCGACGCCGAAGCGATCCACCACTCGCGTTCGGGCGAGACCCTCGATCACAAGGAAGCGGCGAAGGCGTTCGTCGAGAAGCGCAAGCCTGTGTTCCAGAACCATTGAGAGGGCTGCGATATGGCCGGCTATATGAGGCTGCGGCAGATTTGCCTGGTGGCGCCGCATCTGGAGCCCGTGATTTCGGATATTGCCGCTATCATGGGGCTGAACGAATGTTACCGCGACGGCAATGTCGCCAAATACGGGCTGGAGAATGCCCTGCTGCCGGTCGACACCATCCTGCTGGAAGTGGTGGCGCCGTTCCAGCCGGGTACGGCGGCGGGACGCTTCATCGACAAGAACAGCGGCCGCGGCGGTTATATGGCGATCTTCTGTTGCGACGATCCCGATGCCTACGGCAAGCGCGCCAATGCGATGGGGGTGCGCACCGCCAATGTCATCACGCACGCGCCCTATCATGGCGTGCAATTGCACCCGCGCGACTGCCGCGCCGCCTTTATCGAGTTCAACCACACCACCGGCAGCGATGATGTGCTGGGAACCTATCCGCCGGCCGGTCCCGACTGGCAGAAGTCGATCCGCAAGGATGTGACGCTGGCGCTGACCGATGTCGAGATGGAAAGCCCGGAACCGGAGGTGCTGGCCGCGCATTGGGGCAAGATCGTCGGTGTCGACGTCAGCAGGAATGCCGGCGGTGAGCCGGAGCTGAAACTGACCAATGCCAGCTTCCACTTCGTCAAGGGCCCTGCCGATCTGATGAGCGGGCTGACGTTCAAGGTAGCCGATATCGCGAAGGTGCTGGGTGCGGCGAAGGCCAAGGGTTGCAAGGTATCGGGCGAGGGGTTTGATCTCTGTGGGGTGAGGTTTAGTCTCACCGCGTGAAGGCCGCGCCTTTTCTCCCCTCATTGCCTGCGACAAACGCAGAGCGTTTGCGTAAGGGAGCGAAGCGACGAAGCAATCCATTCTTCCTTTGCGCGGCTGAGATGGATTGCTTCGCTTCGCTCGCAATGACGCCCAAGAGGACAGGCCTTCCATGCCCCATCCGCTCGACAGTTTCTTCGCGCCAAAGAGCATCGCGCTGATCGGGGCGTCGCGGGATATTGAGAAAATTCCGGGGCGGCTGTTGTCGATGCTGCGCAAGAACGAGTATCCGGGGAATATCTACCCGATCAATCCGAACTATCCCGATATCGACGGGCTGAAATGCTACGCGTCGATCGTGGATGTCGGTGTGCCCATTGATCTCGCCATCGTCATCATTCCCGCCCGCGCCGTGGTGGGCGCGCTGGAGCAATGTGCCGCGGTCGGTGTGAAAAATGCCGTGATCATCTCTTCCGGTTTTGCGGAAGAAGGTGGCTACAGCGCCGCCATGCAGGACCAGATCGTTGCGATTGCAAAGCGCAGCGGCATGCGGATTTCAGGTCCCAATGCCGAGGGTTTTCTCAGCGAAGTGCAGAAGGTCGCGGCCACCTTCAGCCCGACGGTCGACGTCAAGCCGGGTCACGTTCCGCTGGTCGCGACCACCAGGCGGATCGCCATCGTCGCGCAATCCGGCGGCATCGGCTTTGCGATCAAGCACCGCGCCAAGGCGCTCGGCGTTGCCGTCAGCTATTGCGTCAGCGCCGGCAATGAAAGCGATCTCGGCGCCGGCGAATTCCTCGATTACATGGTGCAGGATGCCTCCACCGACGTGATCCTGCTGTTCATCGAAGGGATCCGCGACGTCGACAAGTTTCTGGTCGCCGCGCGCCGCGCCGCGGAGGTAGGAAAACCCGTCATTGTGACCAAGGTCGGCCGCTCCGGTGCGGGCGAGCGCGCCGCGGCTTCGCACACCGCCAGCATGGCCGGATGGTCGGCGGCCTATGACGCCGTGTTCGCAAAGTACGGTTTCATTGTCTCCAACGATCTCGACGAGGCCGTGACGATCGCGGCGGTGTTGACCACCAGCCCGCTGCCGAAAGGCGACCGTGTCGCGGTGCTGACCGTGTCCGGCGGCGCCGGCATCTGGGGCGCCGACACCGTCTCGATGCAGGGGCTGAGAGTCCCGGAACTGTCGCCGGCGATCCAGAACCAGATCAAGCAATGGATGCCGTCCTATGGCGCCGCGGGCAACCCAATCGACGTCACCGCGCAAGGCGTCAGCAGCGGCGGCCTGCAGAAGACCATCGATCTGCTCGACACCTCCGATGAAGTCGACGCCATCCTGGTGGTGCTTTCGCTGTCGAGCGAGGTGCGGATGTGGTTCAAGGAGGCCGAACTGAAGCCGGTGATCTCGGCGCAGAACAAGCCGATCGTGTTCTATTCCTACACGCTCCCGTCGCTCTTCGCGCGCACCGAGCTCGCCAAATCCGGCGTCGTGGTGCTGTCGGGCCTCACGCATGTCGGCGTCGCGATGCGGCGGCTGGTCGAGGTTGCGAATTTCAAACTGGCGCCGCCGGCGGGTCGTGCGACGTTGCCGCTGCGCGATCTCTCCGCGCATCTGCAGTCGGCTACATTATCGGAGTTCGACAGCAAGGCGCTGCTGCGCGATGCCGGCATAGCGATGCCCGACGAAATGCTGGTAACGGCTCGCGACGAACTCGATGCCGCCGTTGCACGCGCGGGCTTTCCGCTGGTCATGAAAATCCAGTCGCGCGACATCCAGCACAAGAGCGAGGTCGGCGGCGTCCGCGTCAACATCACGACCAAGGGCGAAGCGTTCATGGCCTACGGCGCGCTGCTCGACAACGCGCGTAAACACCGGCCGGATGCCGCGATCCAGGGCGTGCTGGTCGGACCGATGGCCAAAAAGGGCGTCGAGATCATTGTCGGCACGCTGACGGACAAGACGTTCGGCCCCTTGATCATGGTCGGACTCGGAGGCATCACCACGGAGTTGTTTCGCGACGTGATTTACCGGCCGGCGCCGGTGAGTGCCGAGGAAGCATCGGCGATGCTGGGGGCGTTGAAAGCCGCGCCGCTGCTGGACGGGTTTCGTGGCGCGGCGAAGGCTGATGTCGCCGCGCTGTCGCGGTTGATTTCAGAGGTCTCAGTGCTGGCGGCGCAGCATGCGGAAAGGATCGCGGAGATCGAGATCAATCCGGTGCTGGTGCATGCGGAAGGGCTGGGCGTGACGATTGTAGACGCGTTGGTGGTGCGCAAAGTTTAACAGCACGTCGTCCCGGCGAACGCCGGGACCCATACTCCGCGGCCGTAGTTGTCTAGGAAGGTCTCTAACGCCGGCACTTTCACCGAAAGTGCACGGCGTATGGGTCCCGGCGTTCGCCGGGACGACACCATTAATGCGTCACCGCCCCTTGAAATTGGCGACCCTTCGCTCGCCGGTGGCCTTGACGCCTTCCTTGAAGTCTTCGGTGACGCGCAGCTTGTTCTGCTCGACCAACTCATGGTTGGTCGCAGCGAGCACGCGGTCGGCGAGGCCGGCGCGCATGGTGGCGCGGGTCGAGATCAGGCCGAGCGGCGAGCATTCGGCGATTTCTGCGGCGAGCTTCATAGCTTCGGCGCGCACCTGATCCTGGGGCACGCAGATATTGGCGAGGCCCATGCGGGTGGCTTCCTCGCCGGTGACGCGGCGGCTGGTGTAGAAAATCAGCTCTGCATTGTTCTTGCCGACCAGCTCGGGCAGCGTCGCGGTCAGACCAAAACCGGGATGGAAACCCAGCTTGGTGAAATTCGCGGCAAAGCGCGCCTCGGGGCAGGTGACGCGGAAATCCGCCGACACCGCGAGCCCGAGCCCGCCGCCGATGGCGGCGCCATGCACGGCGGCGACGATCGGCTTCTTGTTGCGGAAGATGCGCACGGCCTGAACATAGAGATGGTTGATCGGCAGGTTCGACGCCGGATCGGTTTTTGCCTTTTCTTCCTGCTCCTGGCGGGCAGGGTCGCCGAAATTGGCGCCGGCGCAGAACGCCTTGCCTTGCGCGGCGAGCACCGAGGCGCGGATCTCGATGTCCTTGTCGAATTCCTCCAGTGCGTCGGCGATCTGGTTGATCAGCGCGACGTCGAAGAAATTCAGCGGCGGCTTTTGGATTTCGATCAGGCCGACGTGGCCGTGCTTCTCGACGCCGATATCAGTGTACTTGCTCATGGTGTTTCCTTTTTTGATTAGCGCAAGCCAGGCCGCGCGCTAGCGCAAGCCGAGCCCGCGGGCGATGATGCCGCGCAGCACTTCGGTGGTACCGCCCTGGATCGTCAGTTTGGGTGCGGTCTTGATCGCGAATGAAAGCTGGTGTTCCAGCGTCTCGCGGTTGGTGGCGGTTTCCTCGACGAACGCAGCGAGGTCGCGCACCCGGTGCGGCAGCGCCTGTTCCCACACTGTGCCGATGTCCTTGACGATGGACGCTTCCACCACCGGCTCCTTGCCGGCCTGCAGCATGCCCGCGACCGAGACTGACATGCGCCGCATGGTGTGCAATTGCGCCACCAGGCGGCCGATGCCTTCGGCGCTGCGGGTATCCGGGTTCTTGCCGACCGCGCGGACCAGTTCGGTCAGTACGTAATAGGTTTCGAGAAAACGTTCCGGGCCCGAGCGCTCATAAGCGAGCTCAGAGGTCGCCTGCTTCCAGGCGCCGTCGATTTCGCCGAGCATGTGATCCTCGGGAACGAAGAAGTCGGTGAAGACGACTTCGTTGAACTCGTACTGGCCGGTGATCTGGCCGATCGGGTTCACCTGGATGCCCGGCTGCTTCATCTTGACCAGGAACTGCGTCAGGCCGTGGCGGCGGTTTTCCTTGGTCGGCGGCGAAGTGCGGAAGATCGCGATCATGTAGTCGGCGATATGGGCCGACGAGGTCCAGATCTTGGTGCCGTTGATCAGATAGCCGCCGTCGGTCTTGGTTGCCTTGGTTTTGGCCGCGAACAGGTCCGAGCCGGAATTCGGCTCGCTCATGCCGATGGCGAAACAGACCTCGCCGCGGCAGATCCGCGGCAGGATGTCCATCTTGATGTTCTCGGGCGCGTATTTCAGTAGCACCGGGCCGCTCTGGCGGTCGGCGACGAAGAAGCGCCGCGTCGGCGCGTTGGCGACGCGCATCTCTTCGGTCACCACATAGCGTTCGAGGAACGAGCGCTCATGGCCACCATATTTCTTCGGCCATGTCATGCCGAGCCAGCCC
>JACDAG010000192.1 GCA_013695565.1 Bradyrhizobium sp. | reverse complement strand
TGTGCAATGTGCACAAGAAAGTGCGCACATGAGCATACAGGGCAGCGGAGAACATCCGACATTCCCTGCGCAATGGCTTTACGGCTTATAGCGAGATCTCCCCGGAGAACGGCTCTTTTGCCTCCGTTGCGCCGTGAGAGGCAGTTGCCTCCAGGTGCGTTGACGCCAGCACCGCGGCGTCAGGACCACACGCCTTCGCCGTACGCGTCAGTCGCGCTCGTCAGTCGCAACATCCGCGTCCACCGCATCCCCGTCCCTCGTTGTGACGATCGCCAACGCCCCGCTGAACAGGACGGGACGGCGAAACTAATTTGATCTTCGGATAAAGCGAAATATTTTTTATTTTGGGCTTGACACGATTTCCGTCAATCAGAATTGATTTGCCCGTCGGGCAAAAATGCCCGAGCAGGTCGGTTCAAAGCCAGCCGAAGCTAACCGTCGTTCTCGTCAATAATCGCGATCACCCGACATCCCGCAACGCCGCTTCGACCACCTTGCGCTGGTCCGCCGTCAGCGCCACCTGCGGCGGGACGGGATCACCGACGGCGTAGCCCTGGATCTCCAGCCCGGCCTTGATGCAGGCGGCGAGGTTGAAGCGGGCGAAGGCTTCGTTGATGCGCCACAGCTTGCGTTGCAGCGTCAGCGCCTCGTCCCAGCGCCTGGCCCGGCAAAGGTTGTAGAGTTCGACGCTCTGGCGCGGGATGATGCAGGCCGGGCCCGCCATCCAGCCGAGGCCACCGATCAGCATCACCGCCGCCGGAATATGGGCCGAGGCCGAGAACACTTTGATGCCGTCGCCGCAGCGGTTCATGATCGAGAGCAGCCGGCCGGTATTGGTCGAGGCGTCCTTGATGTAGCCGATGCGCGGATGGGCCGCGAGCCGCTCGATGACGTCGAGCGTCAAATCCGAGCGCTGGAATTGCGGGTTGGTGTAGATCACGACGGGAATGTCGACCGCGTCGGCAATGGCGCGGAAATAGGATTCTACCTGCGCATCCGAAATCGGAAAATACGCTTCCAGGATCGCGAGGATGCCGTCGGCGCCGAGCTTCTGGTACGCTTTGGCCTGCGCCACCGCATCGGCCGTCGAGGTCGAGGCGACGCCGGCAATCACGGGCACGCGGCCTTTGGCGGCCTCGATCGTGGTCTGCACCACGGCCGTGCGCTGCGCCTGGTTGAGATAAGCGAACTCGCCGGTCGAACCGAGCGGTGTCAGCCCGTGTACGCCGGATTTGATGAGATCGTCGCAAAGACGGCCCAGCACCTCGGTGCGGATTTGGCCGGTTGGATCGATGGGGGAAACCAGATAGGGAAAGACGCCGTGGAGATCAGCCATGGTGGGAGCATGCCTTGGAGCCGGAAAACTTGCTGTTTCCATGGCTAACCGGATTGCCGGGGCAAGGCAATGTCAGCTATTTCCGCTGCCCGATCCAGGCCTCGACCGCCGGCAGCGCGCGCGCCTTGAGGTCGGCTGATATCGCGATGACTTCCAGTGCCCGCGCCGTCATCACGCGACCGCCGGAGGTGGCCTGCACCGGCGCGAAGCCGGCGAGTTCGGCGGCATGTGCCTCGTCGCTGAAATTGGTCATGAAGTTGGCGACGAACTGGTCGCGGAACGTGGGGCCCTGCCGCGCCAGCAGCGCGTCGAAATTCGCTCGCACGAAATCCCAGGCCAGATCAGGCTGCTCGCCAGAGCCGGCAACCGTGCCGATCACGCCGGTGACCACCGTGCTCGGCATTTCATCGGCCAGGGTCAGCGTCAACGTGCTACGCGCCAGTGCGGCGTCACGCGCGCTTGCGGCCGCGAAGTAATAGCGCAGGCGTTCGTTGGTCACGGTGCTCTTGCGCGCCAGCGCCAGCAGCATGTCGTAGCTGGCGCGGTCGGCGGTGAGGCCGACCAGATGGGTGACGGAATCGCGCAACGCGTTCAACAGCGATTTCGGATCCTGCAGGAATGCCGCGAAGCGCCGCTTCGCCTCGGCGAGAATTTCTTCGTCGCCGAGTTCGCCGAGCGTGCGGATCAGGCTGCCGCGAAGCAGACTGGAATCATCATCGCCGGAACCGCCGCCGTCCCAGCCGAGTTTGTCGAACACCGGCCGCAATTTGGCGCGGGCATAATTCTGCAGCGCCGGACGTTCGGTACGGCCGCGCGACAAACGGTTGAGCGCGTTCAACGTGCCCATCACCTGATCCCATACCGGGCGGCGGTCATCGGCGCCCAGCATCTCGACCAGCGCGAGATAGGACGGCGGCTCGGCGCGGCCGGCCTGCACCATCGCCCAGCTGTCGGCGAGGAAATTGACGCGGTCTTCCGGCGCCAACGTCGTCAGCGATTTTGTCAGCGCGGCCCACATCAACGGGCCGTATTCGACCCGGTAATAGCCGATGTCGCCGAGATTGACCTTGACCACCTCGCCGCAGGATCCGGCCGGGATTTCGGTGCTGCCCTGCAGCAGCACGACCTCCGGCGATTTCGCGAGCGGGGGACCGAGCGTCACCGGGATCTGCCAATGGCGCGGCGGCATAGGCGCCGCCTTCAGCGGCGCGATCACGAAGCGGTCCTGCCGCAGCGCCAGACGCTGCGTATTGCCGCTGCAAGACGTCTCGGCTGATATCAGCGGCACGCCGTCCTGCTCGGTAAAGGAAGCGGCGATGCCGGTCACCGGCTTGTGGGCAACGCTTTCCAGCGCCTGCCAGAGATTGGCGGTCGTGGTGCTGCCATAAGCGTGGTCCGCCATGTATTTGCGGATGCCGTCGCGAAACACGTTCTCGCCGAGATAATTCTCCAGCATGCGAATCAGCGCCTGGCCCTTGTTGTAGGTGATGGCGTCGAACGCCACCATGGCCTCGCTCTCGTTGACGACCGGCTGCTGGATCGGATGCGAAGTGCGGCGCGCGTCGAGCGCCAGCGCGAACTGCTTCTGGCCGTAGCCATTCAGCCAGCTCTGCCATTGCGGATAAAACTGCTCGGACGCCTTGGTCGCCATCCAGGTGGCAAAACCCTCGTTGAGCCAGAGATTGTCCCACCACGCCATGGTGACGAGATCGCCGAACCACATATGCGCTATTTCGTGCGCGATGATGTTGAAGATCGGGCGCCGCGCGGTGTCCGCATTGGTGGCGGGATCGAACAGCAGGCGGCTTTCGAAGAAGGTGATGCCGCCCCAATTCTCCATCGCGCCGCCAAAGCCGCCGGGCACCGCGATCAGATCGAGCTTCGGCAACGGATATTTGACGCCGAAATAGTCGTTGAACCAGACCAGCAGTTTTACCGCGCTGTCGAGTGCGAATTGCCCCTTCGCGGCCTTGCCCAAGGTAGCGACGACGCCGATTGTGACGCCATCGATTTCGGTCGTGATCCGTTCGAGCTCGCCGATCGTCAGCACGAACAGATAGGTCGACATTTTCGGCGTCGGCGCAAAGGCGACCTGCTTGAGGTTCAGCCCGAACGGCTGCTCGCGCACGATCGGCATGTTGCCGACCGCAAGGAGATGATGCGGCACCGTCACTTGAAGCTCAAAAATTGCCTTGAACGCCGGCTCATCCCAGCACGGAAAAATCCGCCGCGCATCTGACGGTTCGAGCTTGCTCGACAGCATCCTCTTGGTGCCTGCATCGGTCGGATAGTCGACGAAGAAGAGACCGGTGCCGAACTTGTTGATTTGCGCCTCGAAAGCGATGCGCAGCCTGTGCGCACCGACCGTGAGCGGTTGTGGAAAAGTGAATGTTGCGGTCTGGGCGGCGGCGTCGAGTGTAACGACGGCGAACTGCGCCTCGTCGTCGATCGTGACGGAAGCGAACGTCGTATTGACCGCATTGAGGGTAATCCGGTCCGTGGGCTCCCTCACCTCGATATCGACGAGTTCGACGCCGGGAAGCGCTGACGTTTCGAGGCTCGGAGCAAGCGCGATGGTGTAGCTGACAGGCACCACATTCTTCGGCAGCTTGCCGGGCGTCGTGTCGAACGAAAACACCTGCTCGGCCAACGCCGAACCTGACATCAGCTGCATCAGCGCGAACACTACGGCGAGCCGGCGCATGGTCAAAACGCCTTTCAATTCAAAAGGCCTTTTCAATTTAGAAAGCCTTTTTCGGTTTCAAAAAGCCTTTTTCGGTTCAAAAAGCCTTGGCGATCGCGGCCCTGGCATCATCCTGGATCTTGCCGAGATGATCCCCATCGCGAAAACTCTCGGCGTAGATCTTGTAGACGTCCTCGGTGCCGGATGGCCGTGCCGCAAACCAGCCCTTGTCGGTCTCGACCTTGATGCCGCCAAAGGATTGATCGTTGCCGGGCGCTTTGGTGCGGATCGCCATCACCGGCTCGCCGGCCAGTTCCTTCAGGCCGAGTTGATCCGGCCCGAGCGCCTTGAGCGCGTTCTTCTGCTTCGGTGTCGCCGGCACGTCGATCCGCGCATAGAAGGGCGTGCCGAGTTCGGCAGTGAGCCCAGCAAACAATTGGCTGGGATCGCTGCCGGTCTTGGCGAGGATTTCGGCGGCCAGAAGCCCCATCACGACGCCATCCTTGTCGGTGGTCCATACCGTTCCGTCCCGTTTCAGGAACGAAGCGCCGGCGCTTTCCTCACCCGCAAAACCAAACCCGCCGCTGCCGAGACCCTCGACGAACCATTTGAAGCCGACCGGCGTTTCGACCAGCTTACGATTCAGTTTTTTCGCGACCCGGTCGATGATCGAACTGGAGACGATGGTCTTGCCGATCGCGGCATCCCTGCCCCATTGCGGCCGGTGCTCGAACAGATAGGCGATCGCGGTGGCGAGGTAATGGTTCGGGTTCATCAGGCCGCCGCTGCGCGTCACGATGCCGTGGCGATCGGCATCGGTATCGTTGGCAAAGGCGACGTCGAACCGGTCGCGCATCTGGATCAGGCTCGCCATCGCATAAGGCGACGAGCAATCCATGCGAATTTTTCCGTCCCAATCCGCGGTCATGAAACGGAAGGTCGGATCGACGATTTCGTTCACGATTGACGCGTTGAGGCCGTACTGCTCGATGATCGGCAGCCAATAGTGCACGGCGGCGCCGCCGAGCGGATCGATTCCAATCTTGACGCCGGACGATTTGACCAGCGCCAGGTCAACGGTATTGCCGAGATCGGCGACATAGGGGCGGATGTAATCATGCAGATGCGTCGTCGATGCCTTGCGGGCACGCTCATAAGGCATGCGCGCGACGCCCTTCATGCCGGCTTCCATAAAGGCGTTGGCAGCCTTTTCGACCCTGGCCGTGACGTCGGTATCGGCCGGGCCGCCATGCGGCGGGTTATACTTGTAGCCGCCGTCCTCGGGCGGATTATGCGACGGCGTGATCACGATGCCGTCGGCGAGGCCGCTCGTTCGTTCCTTGTTGTAGGTCAGGATCGCATGCGAGATCACCGGTGTCGGCGTGTAGCCGCCGCGCTCGTCGACCATGATGTCGACGCCGTTGGCGGCAAATACCTCGATCGCGCTGACCAGCGCCGGCTCGGCCAGTGCGTGGGTATCGATGCCGACGAACAGCGGACCGGTCAGACCCATTTCGCGACGGTAATCGCAAATCGCCTGCGTCGTCGCCAAAATATGATTTTCGTTGAAGGAGTTCTTCAGCGACGTGCCGCGATGGCCCGAGGTGCCGAAGGCGACGCGCTGGGTGGGATCGGCAGGATCGGGCTTGCCGGTGAAATACGCCGTCACCAGGCGCGGAACGTTGACGAGATCAGCGGAATCGACCGGTTTACCCGCGGCAGGATTGGATGCAGTCACATGGCCTCTCAGGACAAAGGGCGTTCCGAGAAACATACGCGAAAGCGCGCGCGGCGGCAAAAGCGCTTTCGGCGCCCCTGGCGCTGGAAATGCGCGCAGGAACCGGCGCGATGTCCTGTTGGTCACAGGCGCGGAATATCCGCCTTCTTGATCACGTCAGCCCATTTGGCGATTTGCGACTGAACCAGGGCGCGCATCTCCTCCGGCGTGCTGGCTTGCACTTCGCCACCGATCGCGGTCTCCAGCGCCGATTTGGTTTCGGGATCGGCGAGGGTTTCGCGGACGGCCGTATTGAGCCGCTTGATGATCGCCGGCGGCGTACCCTTCGGCGCCAGCAGGCCGGCCCAGGTGCGCACATCGAATCCCCTGACGCCGGCTTCATCGGCGGTGGGAACGTTGGGCAACAACGGCGTGCGAGTCAGCGAGGTCACGGCAAGCCCGCGAATGGCGCCGCCAGCGATCTGCGGCGCCAGCAGCACCGGCGTTCCCACGATCACCGGAATTTCTCCGCCGAGAAGGGCTGTGACGGTCAGCGAGTCACCGCGATAGGGAACGTGCACCATCTTGATGCCAGCCGTTGTCTCCAGCAACGCACCGGCCAGATGGTGGGTGCTGCCAAAGCCAACGGAGGCGAAACTGAGATCGCCCGGCTTGGCCTTGGCAAGCGCGATCAATTCACTAAGCGATTTCACCTCGTAGTCGGACCTGACGGCGACGACCAGCGCGTAATAGACCGCGGTCGAAATCATCTCAAAACTGTCGGCGGACTCGTAAGGCAACGACTTGTAGAGCGCGCCGGAGATGGCATGTGCGCCGGTGACGAGCCCGATGGTGTAGCCGTCGGGTTCCCCCTTGGCGATCGCGGCCGCGGCGAGATTGCCGCCTGACCCCGGCTTGGCCTCGATCACGATCGGCTGGCCCAGTCGTTTCGAGAGCCCGTTTGCCAGGATGCGCGACAGCGTGTCGGCGGCACCGCCGGCGGCGAATCCGTGCAGCAACCGGATCGGACGGGTCGGATAGTCCTGGGCGCTTGCAGCGCCAATCGAACCGGCAATCGCCGCGATGAACGCCATCACGAACAGCCACCCAAACGAATGGCGACGAACTGAATTGCACGCAGATCCCGCCATTTTCGTCTCTCCCGATATCATTGCTGGTTTTGCTATTTGCGGAAAGTCAGCGTCCGCGCCTATTTCGCGCCGCGAATCTTCGGCGAGAATTCCGTCGCCTCCGGTGAAGGGCCGACGCCCCAAATGTCGCGCGGCAACCCGGTCCAGATCTTCGGGCGCTGCGGCTGGTCGCGATGCCAGGGACGCGGCTCATAATATCCGAGTTCCTCGCTGGTCATGCGGTCCATGTCGTAGAACAGCTCAATGAGATAACCATCGGGATTGCGATGATAGGTGGCGATGTTGTGCCCGGGGCCGTGACGCACCGGCCCCCACAGCAGCGGAATCTTTCTGCGCCCGAGCAGGTCGCAGGCCTGCTGCATGTGGGATGCATCGCGCAGTTCGAACGCCATGTGATGCAGGCGCGCATCGGTGCCACGCGCGAAATTAATGGCGTGATGTTCAAATCCGCAGCGCATGAAGACGAAGTTTTCCTCGATCCGGTCCGAATCGCGAAAACCCAAAACGTCGGAATAGAATTTAGCTGATCGATCCGGATCGGGCGCATAGAGCGCCATATGGCCGAGTTTGTTGACGACAATCCCCCGCACCTGTTCGATCGGCGGGGTGAATTGCCATTGCGCGAACAGCTCGATCTGGCGGCCATCGACGTCGTTGAAGACCAGCGCCCGCGATATTCCCGGCACATCATCGGAGCGAAGTTCGGATTTAATGCCGATATCCCTGAGCTGCTTGCTGACATCGCCGAGTTCAATGGTGGGACTGATCTCGAACGCCATCGCCTTGCAACCGGCCGCCGCATCCTGCTCGAGAACCAGCGTCAGTTCGCCGGATTCGGAGGCGAACAGCGCGCGATCCGCCCGCTTCTCGACCACGCCGAGGCCAATGATTGACTGATAATATTCGATCTGCTGCTCGATATTTTCCGTCGCAAAGCTGGCGTGCCTGATGCGTTTGACCTCTATCATCGTCCCCCCGTCAGTCGCGCGTCATGATGATCTTGCCAAGCGCCTTGCCTGAATCCAGCAGTTCGTGAGCCCGGCGCACCTCGGACAGCTTGAAGCGGGCGAACACCGCCGGCTTGATGGTGCCGTCCGCCAGGTGACCGATCATACGCTTCATGATGGCGCGGCGGCCTTCGCGATCATGATCGTAGATGTGAAACGAAAAGCAGCGGATGGCGGGACACACGTCCAGATGCTTGCGCATCTCTTCCATCATGTTCTGCGTCGGCAGGCCGTCGAAGGCGTTGTAGGAAACCACCGTTCCCCATTTATCGAGCGCGCGCAGATGGCTGAAAAAATCCGGACCGCCGACATGGTCGAGCACCAGATCGACGCCATGCCCGTCGGTCAGCTGGCGGGCGCGTGCGACGACGTCCTCGGTGCGATAATAGATGATGCCGTCGGCGCCCATGGCGCTGGCGAAGACGGCCTTCGCCTCCGAGCTGACGGTCCCGATCACGGTCATGCCGGCAAGTTTTGCCAATTGCACCAGCGATGAGCCGACGCCACCGGCCGCACCGACCACCAGAACCGATTTCGGCGGACGCGATGCGCCGCATTCATTGAGCAGCGCCCACGCCACCTGATAATTGGCCAGGCACACCGCCGCCTCGAGGTCGACCTGTTCGGGCAGCAGATGAATGGCATCCGCGGGCGCCGCGACCATCTCGGCATAACAGCCGCCGCGCTGCGACAGATCGCGGGCGCTCAGCAGCACCTTTTGTCCGATCCTGATTTCGCGGACGCCGTTGCCGACGGCTTCGATCCGTCCCGCGACGTCATTGCCGGGGTTGGCCGGCAGCGGCGGCATCCATTTGTAGACGCCGCTGCGGATCAATTTGTCCGGTTGCCCGACGCCGAAGGTTTCGGCCCGGATCAACACGTCGGTTTCGCCCAGTTCAGGCTCGGGAATGTCGAGATATTGCAGCGCTTCCGGCCCCCCGGGGCGGTGTACCAAGACAGCCTTCATGCGCACTCCCGCCCTTTCAACCATATTTTCGAAAATACTATCGCTTACGAAAATTATTGCAACAGCATTCTGGCCCCGATAGTCTCGGCAAGCCATCGGAGAGCGATTCCATGAACGTGACGGCCTTCAACCGCCGAAAGGAATTCGGAAAGACGCTCGCGTCCGATATCACGCACCGGATGCGCAATGAGATCGTGACCTGCCGGCTCAAGCCCGGTGAGATGCTCAAGTTCGATACGCTGCGGCTGTCCTATGGTGCCAGTTTCTCGACGCTGCGCGAGGCGCTGACCTGCCTGGCCGCCGAGGGGCTCGTGGTGGCCGAGGAGCAGCGCGGCTTCAAGGTGGCGCCGATCAGCCTTGCGGATTTGATCGATCTGACGCACGCGCGCATCCTGATCGAGGTCGATCTGATCCGCCGCTCGATCGAAAATGGCAATGATGACTGGGAAATCGGAGTTATTTCGTCGATCCACCGGCTTGGAATGATCGAAGGCCGCGCCGCGGAAGATTACGCCGACAATCCCGACTGGAAGGTCGCGCACCGGGAATTTCACGAATCCCTGGTCGGCGCGTGCGGCTCGCCGACGCTGCTCGGGATCCGGCAATCGCTGTTCGAACGCGCCGAGCGTTATCGCAATATTTCGGCACGGCTGCGGCCGCGACCGCGCGACAAGGCCGGCGAGCATCGCGCGCTGATGAAGGCCACCGTCGGCCGCGATGCCGACCGTGCCCGCGAACTGATCGCAAGGCATATCCAGAGCACCACCGACAACGTCATCAAATACGCCTCCGACTTGATCGGCGACGGCTAGGCCGGACGCGGGCGAATAGCCGCCCGACGGAGCGTGCTTGTCCCCGCGAACAGGAATTCGCTTGTATCATTTTCGAAAATAGTATTTTTTACGTAAATCAAAATCAAGCGTCCGAGGACCGCGTTCATGAAGCTCATCTCTTTTCTGCGGCAACAGACGGAAACCTGGGGCGCCGTGCGGGGCGAGGAGGTCGTCGACCTCGGCAAGGTGCTCGGCGGATCGCTGGCGGACTTCATCGGGAGTGCCAAATTCGCCGACCGGGAACAGATCGCAGCGGCTCACACCCCGGACCTGAAGTTAAGCGAGATCAATTTTCTGCCGGTGATTCCGCGGCCGGAAAAGATCGTCTGCGCCGTGCGCAATTACATGGACCACCACAACGAGGCGGTGGCGTTCGGCATGAAGCGCGAGATCACCGAGTTTCCGCCGATCTTCCTGCGGGTCTGGCGCTCGCAGGTCGCGCACAATGCGCCGGTGATCCGGCCCAAGGTCTCCGACAATCTGGATTGGGAAGGTGAACTCGCCGTCGTGATCGGCAAGGGCGGCCGTCACATCAGCCAGGCCAATGCCTGGAATCATGTCGCCGGCTATTCGATCTACAATGACGTCAGCGTCCGCGACTGGCAACGGCATGCGCAGCAGATCGCCTCCGGCAAGAACTTCGTCGGCACCGGCCCGTTCGGCCCGTGGCTGGTCACGCCGGACGAGATCGCCGACCCCACCAATCTGAAGCTCGAAACCCGCGTCAATGGCGAGACGGTGCAATCGAGCAATACGTCGATGCTGATCTTCTCGATCCCGAGGCTGATCGAATATTCCTCAACCATTTTTGACCTCGTGCCGGGCGACGTCATCGCCACCGGCACGCCGGCGGGCGTCGGATTCACGCGCAAGCCGCCGATCTTCCTCAAGCCCGGCGACGTCGTCGAAGTCGAGATCGAGCAGATCGGTGTGCTGCGCAATCCCGTCGTAGATGAATGAACGCTGGGGCGCCCTGTGATGTTCTGATATCGCAGGTCGCCCTGCGCACTCGCGCTTCACGTCTGGGTTTCAAACTGTTGCTGCCATCGCAGCAGATAGGACTGCAGCGAACGCACGAGGAAGGCGAGCACCATACCGACCACCATCATCACGAAGATGGCCACCATCATCTCGCTGGCGTTGGCGCGGGCCTCCGCTTCGATGATGAGCTTGCCTAGTCCGCGTTCCGCGCCGATGAACTCGCCGACGATGACCCCGATCAGCGCAAACGAGACCGCCGGCATCAGCGACGCGAATACCCAGGCGAGCGCCGAAGGCACCACCACCGTTCGCAGGATCGCCCATTCACTGGCGCCGAGCAGCCGCGCCGCGGCGATCTGATCACGGTCGACCGCCCGCGTGCCCTCGAAGGTATTGAAGAACACCACGAAGAACACCACCACCCAGGCCGTGGCAATTTTCGACAGGTCGCCGAGCCCGAACATCAGGATGATCAGGGGCACCAGGGCGATGCGGGGAATTGAATTCAGCGCGACGATATAGGGTCCGAAAATCCGTGCCAGCAGATCGGACCGGCCGAGAACGAGGCCCGCAGCGATCCCCGAAGCCGAACCGAACAGGAATCCCCACCAGGTGTTTTTCAGCGTCACCAGCGTGGCAAACCAGAGATTGTTTGGGTCGGCACCAAGGCAGGCGACAAAGCTATCTCCCGGCCGCAGGCAACCGAGCTTCAGGAAGCTTTCCCAGATCGCCGACGGCTTGGCGATGAAGTAAGGATCGAGGATCTTCGGCACATAGGCCCTGGGCAGCAGCGCCTTGCTCCACTCAAAACCCCACTGCCAGATGACGAGCAGCGATGCCAGGACTGCTAACTGCCAGAACAGGATGACGGCGCGGCGGGTCATGATTCACCAGCCTTTGTGCGCCGAAATTCTTCACCAAGGGAATGCCAGATGCGCGAGTAGAGCGCGCCGAACTCCGCTGTTTCGCGCAATTCGACGGGGTCGCGCGGGCGCGGAAAGGAGACGTCGAAATCGTCCTTCAGGCGGCCGGGACGCGCAGAGAGGAGAATGATGCGGCTCGCCAGCGTCAACGCCTCGCCGAGATCATGGGTGACGAACAGCACGGTCTGGCGTTCACGTTCCCATATCTCCAGCAGGGTCGCGTGCATCTCCAGCTTGGTATGGGTATCGAGCGCGCCGAAGGGTTCGTCCATCAAGAGGATCTCGGGCTCCATGATCAGCGTGCGCATCAGCGCGACGCGCTGGCGCATGCCGCCGGACAGGG
>JACDAG010000184.1 GCA_013695565.1 Bradyrhizobium sp. | reverse complement strand
GTGCGGTGCTGGCTGGTTTTGGTGGTCTCGCCGGCGTGGGTCTTCGCCAGCCGGCGCGGCCGCTGGGCCCTTCCCGACGAGTTACGCTGCATATCGCCACGCTGTGAGGAACTGACGGAAGAACGTTTGGTAAACAGACGTTCGTTCTCCATGTGCCAAACGTGGGACATGGACTAGCTGACACTCGATGACACAGCGTCAGAAAGCCTAGGATTCTAAGGCACTTCTTGTACTTGACCGTGCTGGCACGATTAGGACCGATTGGCGCACGAAAAAACCCGCTAACGCGTTGGCGTAGCGGGTTAATTCTTGGTTGCGGGGATAGGATTTGAACCTATGACCTTCAGGTTATGAGCCTGACGAGCTACCGGGCTGCTCCACCCCGCGTTAAACCTTTGCCTTGCCCCTTTTGAAAAACCGGACCGGAAGCGAAAGCCGCCAACGCTTTTGAGCGTCGATCGGTCCCGTCCAGAGGCTTCCTGAGAAGGCAACCCGGGCAATGCCCCTGGGTGCGAGCGGTATGTACCAACGCAAGCCTGCTTTGGAAAGGCCCATGGCGCGGTTTTTGAGGTTTTTGTGACGCCAAAAACGCCCCAAAATAGCGCGGTGGAACCGCTCTTGCCATCAATGACGTAAAAGCGGAGCTTTGGCGCAACAAAAGTCCGGAAAAGGACCGGGACGAGACAAAACGCCTGGGGGAAGACGCTTGACGGATACATTCGATTTCGTGGTGGTGGGCGGCGGCTCGGGCGGCTGCGCGGTGGCGGGGCGGCTTTCGGAGGACCGAGAGACCTCGGTGGCGCTGCTGGACGCCGGCGGCAAGAACGACAATTGGGTGGTCACGACGCCGTTCGCGCTGGCGCTGATGGTGACCGGCACCATCAACAACTGGGCCTTCAACACCGTGCCGCAGGCTGGCCTCAACGGCCGCATCGGCTACCAGCCGCGCGGCAAGGGGCTCGGCGGCTCCTCGGCGATCAACGCCATGATCTATATCCGCGGCCACCGCAGCGACTACGACCAATGGTCCGCGCTCGGCAATGCCGGGTGGTCGTTCTCCGATGTGCTGCCCTACTTCAAGCGCTCGGAGAACAACGCCGATTTCGACGGCGAATATCACGGCAACGACGGCCCGCTCGCCGTCAACAAACTGCGCACCGAAAATCCGGTGCAGAAGATCTTCATGCAGGCGGCCGAGGAAGGCCAGTTCCGGATCCGCGAGGATTTCAACGCAGAGGACCATGAAGGCCTCGGCATCTACCAAGTGACGCAGAAGAACGGCGAGCGCTGGAGTGCAGCGCGCGCCTATATCCATCCGCATATCGGCAGCCGCGCCAATCTGCGCGTCGAGACCGGCGCACACGCCACCCGCATTCTGTTCGAAGGCAAGCGCGCGGTCGGCGTCGAATACCGCCAGGGCAAGGAATTGAAGCAACTGCGCGCCCGGCGCGAGGTGATCGTCGCCTCCGGCGCATTCCAGACCCCGCAACTGCTGATGCTGTCGGGCGTCGGCGACAGCACGGCACTGGGCAAACACGGGATCGACAGCGTGCATCATCTGCCCGGCGTCGGACAGAATTTGCAGGACCATCCTGATTTCGTGTTCGGCTACATGTCCGACAATCCGAACTTCAACGGCCTTTCGTTTAAAGCGCTGCCGCGGCTGTTGCGCGGTATCAGCCAGTACCGGCGTGAGCGCCGCGGGCCGATGACGTCGAATTTCGCCGAATGCGGCGGCTTCCTGAAAACCCGGCCCGATCTCGACGTGCCCGACGTGCAATTGCATTTCGGCATGGCGTTGACCGACGATCACGGCCGCAAGCGTCACCGCGGCACCGGCTTCTCGCTCCATGTCTGCCAGCTGCGGCCGAAGAGCCGCGGCCATGTCGGGCTCGGCAGCGCCGATCCATTCGCGCCGCCGCTGATCGATCCGAATTTCCTCGGCCATCCCGATGATCTCGAAACCATGGTCGGCGGCTACAAGATCACCAAGCGCTTGCTGGAGACGCCGGCGCTGCGCGCGCTGCAGAAGCAGGACATGTTCATGCAAGGCGTGAACACCGACGACGACATCCGCAAGCTGCTGCGCGCCCGCGTCGATACCGTCTATCACCCGGTCGGCACCGCCAAGATGGGCGTCAATGATCCGATGGCGGTGGTCGATCCGAAGTTGAAAGTGTACGGCACGGAAAGCCTGCGCATCGTCGACGCTTCTGTCATGCCGACCCTGATCGGCGGCAACACCAACGCGCCCACCATCATGATCGGCGAGAAGGCGGCGGACATGATCAAGGCGGAGATGCGGGCGGGTTGATTCTTCCCTTCTCCCGTCGTTGGCGACGGGCCAGAAACAAAATATCGAAAACAACCCCATGCAAAGGAAGGAGAGGACCGGTATTCGGTATCCGAATACCTTAATGCCATGCGCTGCATGGCGTTGCGCTCATGCGGACTACGCGCTCGATGCCGTTAGCGCCCCGTCGGATTGTAGCCGCCGCTGCGCGGCGCGACTCTCGGAGTCCTCTGACAAATCAGGGGGTTTTGTGCTATAAATACATTATGAAACGCGACGAGATCATAGCGAAGCTTAGGGAGCGTGAGGCTGACTTGCGGGCGCAAGGCGTTGCCCATGCCGCGCTGTTTGGTTCTGTCGCGCGCGGTGACGACCGTCCCGACAGCGATATCGACATCCTTGTGGAATTCGAGCCTGGTGACGAAGGGACGATCTACGAGTATATCCGCCTGAAAGAGTTTGTCGCCAGCCTGTTCGACGGACCGGTCGACGTGATCGATCGGGACGGGCTCAAACCCCATTTACGCGCGCCGGCGGCGCGCGATACGTTATATGCTTTCTGAGAAAGAAAGTGGCGCGCTCCGCGACATGCTCCGTCATATCGACCTCGCCGAACAATTCGCCGGGGGCCAAAGTTACGAGAGCTTGCGCGACGATCTCCAGCGCTCTACGCCGTTATACGGAGCCTTGAGATTATCTCCGAGGCCTCGCGGCGACTGTCGGACGAATTGAAGGCGCGACATGTCGAGATTCCTTGGCGGGAAATGGCCGCGGCAGGCAATTTCTATCGGCACAACTATGAAGACGTGACACCACGCCGCGTGTGGAAGACCCTGCGCGAGGATCTGCCGCTGCTACGGGCCGCCATCGATCAGGAGCTTAAGCACACGTAGGATGGATTGCCGGTTCAAGCCCGCAATGACGTGGACGGCGGCTTTACCGTCCCGTCGGATTGTAGCCGCTGCTGCCCACCGGCTGATAGAGCCGCCGCTGTCGCCGGTTCCCCCGGCGAGCGAGTAGCCCGCATGAGTGAAGCGATATGCGGGACACTGGCAAAATGATGCCGGATGTCGCTTCGCTCATCCGGGCTACCGCACCAATCACTTCGCGTCCAGCCCAGACATACTTTTCAGAAGACGCAGCGCTTCATCGGCCCTGTGCTCGGGCACGAACAAATGATCGTGGTGGAAAGCCGACACGGCATTCACACTGATGCCGGCTTCCGCCAGCCGACCGGTGATGGCTGCTAAAAAGCCTACCGCTTCGAGCGAGGAATGAACGGTCAGCGTGATCAGGCGCGATGCAAATTGACAGGACAAGGCTGCGCCTTCGGCCTCCTCACGCCGCACGACGAGCGTCGTTCCTTCCCGTTCGCGGAATATGTGCACCGGCTTGAGCGCAGCAGGAATCTCTTGATCTGCCGGGATGCTGCAAAAGACGAAGACGCCGTCGTGCATCTCCGGCTTCATGTTCTGCAACAAGGTTGCAAGATTGCGTTCGCCCGACACAGCCTCACCCTTTCAAAAAGTAAAGCGTAGGCTGGGTAAAGCCGTCGCGATACCAATCCTTTGCCTGACACACGGTGATGGGTTTCGCGAACGGCCCAATCCATCCATGCAGAAACCCTTGACAGATGATTATAGGTATATCACTATAAGTAGCTGAAGGATTTACTCCGCACGATCAAGCCCACGGTTTTCGTGGGCGCCAGCCGAAAGGACCTGCAGGGCTTTCCTGCACCCGTTCGCAGCGAGATCGGCCAAGCTCTTTTTGAAGCGCAGCTTGGAGACCATCCGCACAGCGCCAAGCCCCTAAAAGGCCTGAGCGGGGTGCTGGAGATTCGCGACAACTTTGACGGCGATACCTATCGGGACGTCTACACGGTGCGTCTTGAGGGCGTCCTGTACGTCCTGCACGCGTTCCAGAAAAAGTCGACAAGCGGAATAGCAACTCCGCAACGGCACATGGACCTGGTCAAGCAGCGCCTGCGCGACGCCGAGACCATCCACAAAGCAACCAAGGGAGTTCGATGATGAGCACCAGGAAAAAATTGCCCGCCCACGAAGTCGGGACCGGCAACGTATTTGCCGATCTCGGCTTGCCCCATGCTGAAGAGCACCAGCTCAAGGCCGTGCTGGTGGTGCAACTCAAGAGGCTGATTGCCGAGCGAGACCTCACCCAGACCGCGGCCGGGAAACTGCTCGCAATCAAGCAGCCCGACTTGTCCAAGCTGTTGCGCGGTCATTTCCGCGCGGTGTCGGTTGAGAAGCTGCTACGCATGCTAACCGCATTCGACCAGGATGTGGAAATTACCGTCCGACCTCATCGTAAGCGTGGCGCGGCCGGACGTATTACTTTTATCCCGGCGGCGTGAATGAGCCCGTGCGGATTAGAACCCGAGACTTAGAATGACCATTTCCCAGATCACACGTCGCGATATTGTCGATGCGATCGCCGTGGAAAATCTCAATTGGAGCGGCCGCCTTGAGGAGATTGAATTCCTCTCACGACTTTACAATCTTAGTACCCTTCCCTCCACCGACGGCCGATTTAAGGATGCCGCCGGCGATATCTGGCAACATGGCGTCAACAATGATGACTGGGATCTCACGTGGATCTTCTACGACCCGCGCTTCAATCTCATGAACGGCGATGATGACGCGCTTCTAGCTTTTCTCTGCGAGACCATTCACCCTGTGGCGAGGCCCGATTCTGCCGAAGCCGAGCGCATTTGCCAGCTATATAATCTCTATCTGCAAAACGACGGCTATCAGATCGTCGAGAAAACCCGCATGTCCGGCAGGCCGGTCTTTGTAGGCCGCAACGTGGGGATCGCTCACGCCCCCGGTATTGCCGCTGCCCGAGAAACATTCGGATCCACGGACCCTGGATATATTGCTCAGCAGATTACACGGATGGAAGCGGCCACGTCGAACGATCCAGCCCTCGCCATAGGTACAGCCAAGGAGCTCCTTGAGTCTTGTTGCAAAACGATTTTATCCACGCGGGAAATACAGTTTTCGCGGTCCGCCGACCTTCCCGAATTGATGAAGCTGACCGTCAAGGAATTGCAGCTCTCACCGGACAATATTTCTGATCAGGCCAAGGCATCGGAAATCATCAGGCGACTACTCAACAATCTCACGACAGTTGCTCAGGGTATTGCCGAACTCCGCAACCACTATGGAACGGGCCATGGCAAGGCAGCCGGCTCAATGGGATTGGGTACGCGACACGCAAAATTGGCCGTCGGAGCGGCATCGACCCTCGCGGTCTTCCTGATTGAGACCCACAACGAGAGGCCAAAAAGGTAATAGACGACTTCGAGCCGCCTTGCCGCGGATTTCCTGCTCGAGGCTATTCATTTGGCGGTCTGGCGCGCCGCCAGTACCGCCGCGGCGCCCTGCGCCGACAACACCCGCGCGAATTACCGTCCCAAGCCCTGCGAAGCGCCAGTGATGAGAATGGTTTCTTTACGGACGTCGAATAGATCGGACATGACGAGTCCCCTGAATAAAGCGAGCCCATCGATACCGACGATTTTAACGATCGCAAACCAGTTCCATTGACTGGGTGGCGACGCCGGGAACCGGCAGGGATTTTCATCCATGAACAGTTTCGATGTCGTCGTCTATCTCGGGTTATTGATTGCCGTGGTCACCGGCTTCAACACCGGCCTGTTGCGCAGCGCGCTCACGATCCTCGCCTATCTGTTCGCAATGCCGATCGCCCTGACGGCCACCTCGTTGCTGGCTCCGCAGCTCAGCGGCAAACTCGGCTCGCCGCTGATGCAGAATTCGCTGCTGTGCTTTGGAATTTTCCTGGTCGCCGGCATGGTGCTCGGAAAGCTGGCGCGCATGACGCTCGACGACACCATCGGATCGGAAGCCGGCATCGGCGACCGCCTCGGCGGCGCCGCGCTTGGCGCCGAGCGGGTCGGCATGGTCGCGATCACGCTGGTGCTGGTTTTCGACCAGCTCGTCCCGCTGGATCGCCAGCCGGCATTCCTGACCGGTTCGCAATTGCGGCCGCTGCTTTCTGCCGCCGGGCAAAAAGGCTTCCGGTCGCTGCCGCCTGACGTCACCGCCACCATCGATCGGCTGAAGCGAGAGCAGCGAATTTAGCAGGCAATGACAGACTGATATGCATTTGGCGCAGCGGGAGCCACTTATCATACTCGTTGCGATTGGCTACACTGTCGCCATCGAAGTCAAGAAAATCACCTGACATAACGGGAGTGAGACAGTGGATCTTGGAATCAAAGGCCGCCGCGCCATCGTGTGTGCATCCAGCAAGGGTTTGGGCCGCGCCTGCGCGATGCAGCTCGCCAATGAAGGCGTCCATGTCACCTTGACGGCACGCGGCGCGGAAGCGCTGAAAAAGACCGCCGATGAAATCCGCAAGGCCCATCCCGGCGTCACGGTGACGGAAGTCGCCGGCGACATCACCACGCCTGCGGGCCGTGAAGCCGCGCTCAGCGCCTGTCCCGATCCGGATATCCTGATCAACAATGCCGGCGGCCCGCCGCCCGGTGATTTCCGCAACTGGACCCGCGACGACTGGATCAAGGCGGTCGATGCCAACATGCTGACGCCGATCGAACTGATCAAGGCGACGGTGGACGGCATGATGGCCCGAAAATTCGGCCGCATCGTCAACATCACCTCCGCCGCGGTGAAGTCGCCGATCGACATATTGGGCCTCTCCAACGGAGCCCGCGCCGGCCTCACCGGCTTTGTTGCCGGCATCTCGCGCAAGACTGTGATCAACAACGTGACCATCAACGGCCTGCTGCCGGGTCCTTTCGACACCGATCGGCTGCGCGGCACGGCAAAAGGCGAAGCGGAGAAGCGCGGAATGGATGTGGAGAAAGTGCTGGCCGAACGCGCCAAGCTCAATCCCGCCGGACGGTTCGGCACCCCTGAAGAGTTCGGAGAGGCCTGTGCCTTCCTGTGCAGCGCCAAGGCCGGCTTCATCACCGGGCAGAACATCCTGCTCGACGGCGGTGCGTTCCCGGGCACGCTCTAGTGCCGCTCTCGGATAGGGGCGCTAGATGAAAGCAGTCTGGTACGAACGTACGGGCCCTGCGCCCGAGGTGCTCACCTATGGCGAGATGCCGACACCGGTGGCCGGCCCGGGCGAAGTCCGGGTACGGCTGGAGGCGTCAGGCATCAATCCTGCCGATGTCGGGCGTCGCGCCGGCAGCTACCGCGCGATGGAATTCCCTCGCGTGATCCCGAACAGC
>JACDAG010000153.1 GCA_013695565.1 Bradyrhizobium sp. | reverse complement strand
GCCTAGCGTCACATCCTGCTTTGCATATGCGACGTTTGTGCGGCCTCCGCAGGCGGGCCGTCAGATCGGCAGACCAAGTTGCGACTCGGCCCGGAATTCGCCGTGCAAAGCGGACAGCGAGACCCCCAGAAGCCGAACGGGCTTCGGAATCGGTATCTCGCTCTGCAGGAGACCGACGGACAGACGTTCCAATTCGCTACGGCTCGAGACCGCGACGGGTATGGACTTGCTGCGCGTGATGATCGCGAAGTCGTTGAACTTGATCTTCAGGGTCACCGTCCGGCCCCGCGCGCCCTTATCTTCGCAGTGCTGCCACACCTTGTCGATCAGGGGTTGCAGTTCGACGACCATAGCATCGAAGTCGGTGAGGTCGGCGGAGAATGTATTTTCGGCCCCGACCGACTTCCGGATGCGGTCCGCACGGACCTCGCGTTTGTCGACGCCTCTCGATATCCAATAGTAGTACGCGCCGGCCTTGCCGAAGTTGGCCTGCATGAAGTCGAGCGAGTGATTGCGCATGTCGAGACCGGTGCGGAGCCCGAGGCCGTTCATTTTTGCAGTGGTTGCCGGCCCGATGCCGTGAAATTTGTTAACCGGCAGGGTTTCGACAAATGTCGGCCCCATCTCGGGCGTGATGACGTACTGGCCATTAGGCTTACGGTGGTCGGAGGCGAGCTTGGCCAAAAACTTGTTGTAGGAGATCCCGGCGGATGCGTTGAGACCGGTAACTTCTTTGATCTTCGAACGAATCGCCAACGCGACGTCCCGTGCCAGCGAAATCCCCTGCAGATTCTCCGTGACGTCCAGATAGGCCTCGTCCAGGGAAAGCGGTTCGATGATTGGCGTGTGCTCGGCGAAGATGTCGCGGACCTGCTGTGAGACGGCCTTGTAGACCTCGACGCGCGGCTTCACGAAAATGAGGTCCGGGCATTGTCGCTTGGCGGTCACCGACGGCATCGCCGACCTGACGCCGAACTTACGGGCTTCGTAACTGGCCGCCGCCACGACGCCCCGCTCCTGGGATCCGCCGACCGCGACCGGCTTGCCGCGGAGATCAGGATTGTCCCGTTGCTCGACGGACGCGTAGAAGGCGTCCATGTCGACGTGGATGATCTTGCGCTGGCGGCCCGGGGGAACTGCCTTGTCGTCATCGTCCTCGACGGTCACGTTATCTGCCCGGCCGGATCTTCCTTAACGCCGCGGGCGACGATTTTGAGCGACCCGTCCGAGAGTGGCCGCTGCAGCTTCAAGACCTCGTCCGGAGGAGCCGTCATCCAGGTCTCCACTTCGTCCGGCGTCGTCAGGATCACAGGCATCGCCTTGGGGTGGATGCCGCCGACCTCGGCGTTCGGCTCTGTCGTTAGGAACGCGTAGAGGTCGTTGGTCGTCTCGCCTTCCTTGACCTTCCGAACGGAGGTCCAATTGGTCCAGATGCCGGCGAAGCAGGCGAGGGGGCGGGAGTCATCGAGCGCGAACCAGATGTCGCCGCCTTCGGTCTTGTTAAACTCGCTGAAGGAGTTGAACGGCACCAAGCAACGGTTCTCGACGCCGAGCCAGCGGGTCCAGTGATTGCTTTTTACATTGCGGATGTTGGTCGTGCCGCCGTCCGGCTCCTTTCTAAGCAATTCCTTGAAGTCGACCGGCTTGCCCTTGGCTTGCAGCTTTTCGGCCCGGTTTTTGGTGGCGTCCATCAACGCCTTTGATGACGACGGCATGCCCCACCGCGCCGTGCCGAGTTCGCGGCCGCCGGGTCCGTTGCGCACGATCGGTGCCTTGTAGTCCGGAAACACGCCGGGCATCGGCGCCAGGTTGCCAACATAGCGATTCATGACCCGGAAAAGCCGGCTGATGGCCTCTTGGTTCGTCGTGATCGAATACAGGTTGCACACGGGGGTCTCATCTGCGATCGGGGCCGCGCGCGCGGCCCGGTGAACGGCTTGCAATCCTATTTGCGCGAGCAGGTGGTGTCGCTGATCTTGTACTTGCCGCCGGAAAACTTCGACCAGTCGCACGCGGTGCCGGACTTGATCGTCTGTTCGGCGATGTCGACCGCGTACAGGAAGCACTGCGCCACGATGCGATCTCTGTTCGTGGGTTTCGATCGGCCGTCGCAGACGGTGCCTTCTCCGACCTGCAGGCAGTGCACCGTCTTGCCCTCGATCATGAATGCGCCGGCGGCCTGTCCGTAGCCGGCGTGCCCCCATTCGGGCGCGTCGATTCCGCAGATCCTCACGCGCACCTTTCCTCCGCCCGCCTCCATCGTGAAGGTGTCGCCATCTGAGACCGCAATGACTTTTCCCAGGTAATCAGCCGCCATCGCCTGCGAAGTCATGAATGCGGCGACGATTGCGATCAGAATTCTCATCTCGGCATCTCCCGGCTACCGCCACATTCCGCGCATGCGTGCACCGATATCCACCTTGGGTCCTTGGCTGGCGGCGCGCGCGGCGGTTCCGGCCGGCACGACCGGCCAGGCCGCGCGTTCGAACAGGCCCAGCAGTTTCTCCGGAATGAAGCGCGTCCTTGAGGCGTAGAGATGTCGATCGCCCTGCGCGTGCTGGCCATGCACGAAGAAGCGCTGCGGTACGACCAGATGGAGGTCGTCCTTGGCGCGTGTCATGGCGACGTAAAGCAGGCGGCGCTCCTCCTC
>JACDAG010000121.1 GCA_013695565.1 Bradyrhizobium sp. | reverse complement strand
GTGATATTGGCGCTCTCGCAGACAAAACCGTTGTTCATCATCAGCAGCGAATAGATCGCTTCCTGCACGCCGGTGGCGCCGAGCGAATGGCCGGTCAGCGCCTTGGTCGCCGAGATCGGCGGGCATTTTTCGCCGGTTCCGAACACCTTGCGGATCGCCTCGATTTCCGGCGGATCGCCGGCGGGCGTCGAGGTCGCGTGCGGGTTGATGTAGTCGATCGGCGTCTTCACGGTTTCCATCGCCATGCGCATGCAGCGCTCGGCGCCTTCGCCTGATGGTGCCACCATGTCGTAACCATCCGACGTCGCTCCATAGCCGACGATTTCGCCGTAGATGCGCGCGCCGCGCGCCTTGGCATGCTCGAGTTCTTCCAGCACCACCACCCCGGCGCCGCCCGCGATCACAAAACCGTCGCGACTGATGTCGTAGGGACGCGACGCGGTGGCGGGTGTGGCGTTGTATTTCGAGGACATCGCGCCCATGGCGTCGAACAGTACCGACAGCGACCAGTCGAGTTCCTCGCAGCCGCCGGCAAAGATCACGTCCTGCTTGCCGATCTGGATCGTCTCATAGGCATTGCCGATGCAATGATTCGAGGTCGCGCAGGCCGACGAGATCGAATAGTTGACGCCCTTGATCTTGAACCAGGTCGCAAGCGTCGCTGAGGCCGTCGACGACATCGCCTTCGGCACCGCAAACGGGCCAACGCGTTTCGGTCCCTTGGTGCGGGTGATATCGGCCGCTTCGACGATGGTACGCGCGGACGGTCCGCCCGAGCCCATGATGATGCCGGTGCGGACGTCGGAAATTTCGGTCGGGCTGAGACCGGCATCCTGGATCGCCTGCTCCATCGCGATGTGATTCCACGCCGCGCCCTCGCCGAGGAAGCGCATCGCGCGCCGGTCGATGACATCGGCGGGATTGATGGTCGGAGCGCCCTGCACCTGGGAGCGGAAGCCGAGCTCGGCGTATTTTTCCGCGCGCGTGATTCCGGATTTCGCCTCGTGAAGGCTCGCAAGCACTTCCTGGGTGTTGTTTCCGATGGACGAGACAATGCCCATCCCGGTGATGACAACCCGCCTCATGATCGCCTCGTCCTGTCGTTTGCGTTTTGTGTGATGGCCGCCGTCAAACCGGGTGCCGCCTCATTGGAGCACGGGTAACTTACGCTCCCGGCAATGCGGTACCCTGCTTTAACAGCCCCACCCTCAGATCCTTCGCGCGATAGATAATCTCGCCGTCGGCCGAAAGCCAGCCGTCGGCGATGCCCAGCCAGAGCTTTAAACGCATGACGCGCTTGATATCGACGTTGTACACAATCTTGCGGGCGTTCGGCATCACCTGGCCGGAGAACTTCAACTCGCCCAGACCCAGCGCCCGGCCACGGCCCTCGCCGCCGGTCCAGCCGAGATAAAAGCCGACCATCTGCCACAGTGCGTCGAGGCCGAGACAGCCCGGCATCACCGGATCGCCCTTGAAATGGCAGCCGAAGAACCAGAGATCCGGGTTCACGTCGAGTTCAGCGCGAACGACGCCCTTGCCGTATTCCCCGCCGGTTTCAGAGATTTCGGTGATGCGATCGAACATCAGCATCGGCGGCAACGGCAATTGCGCATTGCCCGGGCCAAACAGCTCCCCACGGCCGCACGCCAGCAGATCCTCGTATTCGTAACCGCCGCGGCGATCCAGCATCGTTTCAGCCTCTCTCATGTCCCGGTGAAGCGCTTTTCCGCGAACCGGACCGGTTTCCCCGCGGGAGAATGCTTGTTTCCCGCAAATTGGCGCTACTTAGGATGCACTCGGCATTGGTCCCCGCCGAAATCGCATATGTGGTCCGCGCGTTCTGTAACATAGGCCTTACTCGCCAGAAAGCGATGGAAAGGGCTAAAATGGCACGTCCGAGCGCGGGTTCCGCCTTAACCTTGGGTTCGTTCTAGTTGCGAAAAACTTGCATCTAAAGGATTTTCTCTTATATTTGGGCAAGAATATTGCCAGAGTTTACGAGTGCGGTGCCCGAAGTGGAAATGAACGATCAGGTCTCGACTTTGAACGATGACGCTGCTGACTCAGCCGCCATGAATCCGGTCGCCCGTGCCGCCGGACATCAACCGGCGCTGACCGGCTGTCCTTGGCATGACGTCAACGAAATGCTGCAAGCCGCCGGCCTTCGGCCGACCCGGCAGCGTATGGCGCTAGGCTGGCTGTTGTTCGGCAAGGGCGCGCGGCATCTGACCGCCGAGATGCTCTACGAGGAAGCGACGCTGGCCAAGGTGCCGGTCTCGCTGGCCACCGTCTACAACACCCTCAACCAGCTGACCGATGCCGGCCTGCTGCGCCAGGTCAGCGTCGACGGCACCAAGACCTATTTCGACACCAATGTGACCGCGCATCATCACTTCTATCTCGAGAACAATCACGAGCTGGTCGATATTCCCGATCCGCATCTGGTGCTGTCGCGGATGCCGGAAGTGCCCGAAGGCTACGAGATCGCCCGCGTCGACATGGTCGTGCGGCTGCGCAAGAAGCGCTGAATTCCTGTCGTCCCTGCGAAAGCAGGGACCCATAGCCACAAATATTTGTTGTCGAGCGAGGGCGTCTACTATCGCGCCTCATTGAGGAATCACGCGGTGGGTCCCGGCTCGCGCGTCGCTTGGCCGGGACGACAGTAAATCTCAATCCACCTTCTCGTCGGCGTAGACGCCCCACAGCCGCTGCTGCTCGATCCAGCCGTCGAAGCCGTTGCCGATGACACGGCACCAGCCGGAAGTGCATTTCTTGACCTGGGCCACGACGCCGGCCTGCAGCCGCGCGGCAACCGCGCTGGACGGATCGGCGCGATCGTAGAT
>JACDAG010000116.1 GCA_013695565.1 Bradyrhizobium sp. | reverse complement strand
AAACGGCCTCATTCGCCGTCAACCCGGCGTCGCCCGAAGCATCCAAATCCTCGTGGCTCCAGAAGGCCTGCCCATCCTCAATTGGCTTGGAATCAACCAGTCAGAACCACTGTGACGAGGTACTAGGTCGTCTCGGCGTGTGGTACAGCACCGATAAACTCGACGGACCGCAGCTGCGCGATTTCGTGCGCACGGTCGAAAATAACGGCTACTCGAACCTGTGGTACCCGGAATCGCGGGGCTACGAGTCGATGTCGCTGGCTTCCTGGCTGCTGTCGAGCAGCGAGAAACTGGTGATCGGGAGCTCGATCGCCAACATCTATGCGCGCGATTCCTTTACCGCGCAGCGCGCCATGGTCTCGCTGAACGCGCTCTACGGCAACCGGTTCGTTCTCGGTCTCGGCGTCAGCCACATTCCGATGGTCGAGGGCCTGCGCGGCCATCGCTACGACAAACCGCTCTCGGCGATGAGCGCCTATCTCGATGGCATCAACAAGTCCGCGCCCGCCGGCGAACTGCCAGTCGTGGTCGCCGCACTCGGACCGAAGATGCTGGCGCTGAGCGCTGCCAAGTCGCGTGGCGCTGTCCCATATAACGTGACACCAAAGCACACGGCTGAGGCCGCCACGATCCTCGGGCCTTCGAAGTGGCTCGCGGTGGAGCAGAAAATAACGAGACCGATCCCGCGAAAGCCCGCGCGCTCGGGCGCAAGGAGCTGTCGCGCTACATGGCGCTGCCGAACTACCGCAACAGCTGGCTGCGCCAGGGTTTTACCGAGGCTGAGTTCGCCGACGGCGGCAGCGACCGGTTCATCGATGCGATGGTGCTGTGGGGCGACGCCGACACGGTCAAACGCGGCCTGCGGGAGCATTTTGCGGCTGGCGCCACGCATGTCTGCCTGCAGCCCGTCCATGCCGACGGCGATTTCGCCGCCCGCGATCGCATGCTGGCCGCGCTCGCCGATACCTGAACGGGTGCCGCCCTTTAGAGCAGGTCGGCGACGGCGTTGCGGTAGCGGCGCATCGCATTGACATGGTCGGTCATGCTCCGGCCGGCCATGCGCTTGTGGTGGTAGCCGCCGAAAGTGTTGTGCAGCGTGACATGCGTGACGCCGGCCTTTTTCCAGAAGCTGATTTCGTCGCGCCAGTCCTTTTCGGCTCCTGTGCCGGTTGAAGTCCAGACTTCAAGGCCAACAGAGGCCGGATCGCGTCCCTCGGCTTCGACCAAGCGGCGCAGCTTGTCGAATTCGGCGATGGCCTTGGGTCCCGGCGGCTCGGACAGCATCATCCAGCCGTCGCCCCATTTTGCGATCCGTTGCAACGTCACGTCCATGTGACCGCCGAACCACAGCGGAATTTTGCGCTGTGACGGCCGGGGATTGATGCCGGCGTCCGGAAGGCGGTGCCACTTGCCCTCGAACGTAACATAGGGATCGGCCCACAGCGCTTTCATCACTTGCACCTGTTCCTCGGACCGCTTGCCCCTGTCGTGGAAATTCTCGTTGAGGCCGACGAACTCCATCTCGTTCCAGCCGACGCCGATGCCGAACCGGAAGCGGCCGCCGCTGAGCACGTCGAGACTGGCGGCCTGCTTGGCAACCAGCACCGTCTGGCGCTGCGCGAGGATCAGCACCTGGGTGGAGAGTTCGACCTTTTTCGTGCAGGCAGCGATGAAGCCGAACGCCACGAAGGGATCGTGGAACAGGCCGAGCCCGCCGGCACGGCCGCTGGCCGGGTTCGCCGGGTTGCCGCCGAGGACGTGGTCCGCCAGCGTCAGGCCGTCATAACCTTCGGCCTCGGCGAGCTCGGCGTATTCGCGCACGATCGGGCCATCGCCACCGATGTCGCCGTAAGGCAGGGCTATTCCGAGATGCATGGTCGCTTCCCCTTTTTGGCTGGTCGCTGCTTTCCCGCTAATCTATAGATTTCCACCATGGGTACCATGGCCTCGACATCGGCCGGCGCCAGCCAGGAGATTTGTGGTGATCAAGCTCGGATACAAGGCATCGGCGGAGCAGTTCGCGCCGGGCACATTGCTGGGCTTCTCGTGTCTTGCCGAGGAGGTCGGGTTCGATTCGGTCTTTATCAGCGATCACTTTCAGCCATGGAAGCACGTCGACGGCCATGCGCCGTTCTCGCTGACGTGGCTGGGCGCGCTCGGTGCCAAAACCTCGCGCGTCGTGATCGGCACCAGCGTGCTGACGCCGACGTTCCGCTACCATCCTTCCATCGTCGCCCAGGCGTTCGGCACGATGGGCGCGATGTTCCCGGGACGCGTCGTGCTCGGCATCGGTACCGGCGAGGGACTCAACGAAGTGCCGTCGACCGGGCAGCCTTGGCCGGAATTCAAGGAGCGCTTCGCTCGCCTGCGCGAATCCGTCACGCTGATCAGGGCGCTGTGGACCCAGGAGCGGGTCAGCTTCGAAGGCCAGTACTACAAGACCGAGAAGGCGACGATCTACGATCGCCCGGACACGCCGGTGCCGATCTATGTCGCCGCCGCGGGCGCGCTCGTGGCGCGTTATGCCGGCCGCTCTGCGGAAGGGTTCATTTGCACGAGCGGCAAGAATCCGGAGCTCTACACCGAGACCCTGTTGCCGAAGGTCGCCGAAGGCATCGCGGCGTCGGAGGATCCGTCGCGGCCCTACGATCGCATGATCGAGGTCAAGGTGTCGTTCGACACCGACAAGGCGCGTGCGCTCGAGGACACGCGCCACTGGGCGGCGCTGGCGCTGACGCCTGAGGAAAAGATGACGGTCGAGGATCCCGTCGAGATGCAGCGCCTCGCCGACGCGCTGCCGCTGGAGCGCGCCGCCAGTCGTTGGATCGTATCCAGCGACGCCGACGAGCACGTCGAGCGGATCGGCTACTATGTCGGTCTCGGCTTCCGGAATCTGGTGTTCCACGCGCCGGGACCAGACCAGGCGCGCTTTCTGAAACTCTACGGTGAGCATGTGCTGCCGCGCCTTCGCAAGCGTTTCGGTTGAGCGCGCGGGACCAGCCGATGCAACGCAGCAACGCCGTCGAGCTCCTTGCCGTCCCCGGCATTCCGCGGGTAGCCAAGGACGACGATCTCGTCGTCTTGATCGACGAGGGGCTGGAGCGCGGTGGCATCGTGCCACGTGACGGCGATGTCTTCGTGCTGACGCAGAAGATCGTGTCCAAGGCCGAAGGGCGCATGGTTGATCTCGCGACCGTCAAGCCCTCGACGGAGGCGATCGAACTCGCCGGCAAGGTCCAGAGAGATCCGCGCCTCGTCGAACTAATCCTGTCGGAATCGGTGCGTGTCGTGCGGGCAAGACCGGGCATCCTGATCGTCGAGCACCGGCTCGGCTTCGTAATGGCCAATGCGGGTATCGACCAGTCCAATTTGGCCTCGCCCGATGATCCGCAGCGAGCGCTGCTGCTGCCAGTCGATCCCGACGGCAGCGCGGCGATATTGAAGGGGCGCCTGTCGCAAAGATTCGGCGTGCCAATCGCCGTGATCATCAACGACAGCTTCGGCCGTGCCTGGCGGCGCGGTACCTGCGGCGTTGCGATCGGTGCCGCCGGCCTCCCGTCGCTGATGGATCTGCGTGGCTCGCCCGATCTGTTCGGCCGCGCGCTTCAGGTCAGCATCACCGGGCATGCGGACGAGATCGCTGCTGCCGCGTCGCTCGTGATGGGGCAGGGTGCCGAAGGCCAGCCTGTCGTGATCGTGCGCGGTCTGACATGGCACGCTCCCGACAATACTGCGTCCGAGCTGGTGCGGCCAGCCGACGAGGACATGTTCCGATGAGCAAACGACTTGTCGTGGCGCTGTCCGGCGGGGTCGGCGGTGCCAAACTGGCGCTCGGTCTGAGCCTCGTGTTGCCGGGCGACGAACTGCTCGTGGTCGCCAACACCGGCGACGATTTTGAGCATCTTGGGCTGAGCATCTCGCCCGATATCGACACGCTGACATACACGCTGGCGGGCATCGATAATTCCGCCACCGGCTGGGGCCGGCGTGACGAGACCTGGTCGTTCATGGACAGCATCGGCGCGCTCGGGGGCGAAGACTGGTTTCGGCTCGGCGATCGTGATCTGGCGCTGCATGTCGAGCGCACCCGTCGCCTTCGCCTGGGGCAGACCCTGTCCGAGGTGACATCAGACATTTGCCGGCGCTTCGGCATTGGTGCCCGCGTGGTGCCGATGAGCGATGACCGTGTGCGCACCCGCGTGCGCGTTGAGGCGGACTGGATCGACTTCCAGGACTATTTCGTGCGCCAGCAGTGCCGGCCGGTTGTCCATGAACTGGCGTTCGATGGCGTGTCGCTCGCAAGGCCGCAGGCCGATATCATCGCCGCGCTGCGTTCCGGCGATGTGCGGGCGGTAATCGTCTGTCCGTCCAACCCCTTCATCAGCGTCGAGCCGATACTCGCAATCCCAGGCATGCGCGAGGCGATCAAGGCGAGCGGCGCACCGGTCGTTGCGGTGTCGCCGATCATCGGCGGGCAGGCCGTCAAGGGCCCGACCGCGAAGATGATGCGCGAACTTGGCCTCGAGGCCAGCGCCGCCGGCGTCGCGGCACGCTACGGCGACCTGCTGGATGGATATATCGTCGATCATGCCGACGCCGATGGAGTCAGCGATGTTGGCGCACGGGTCACGATCGCCAAAACCCTGATGAAGAGTTTGCATGACAGGGAGACGCTGGCGCGCGTGACGCTTGATGCGGCGGACGCGCTGGCCTCGCAGCGATGAGCGACATCTGGGCGGTCATTCCGGTCAAGGAGTTCGACGGCGCCAAGCATCGGCTGTCGGGCCTGCTGTCGCCGTCAGATCGCCAACTGCTCGCCGAGACCATGTTGACCGACATGCTCGGCGCCGTTGCCGGCTCCCGGCTTCTGGCCGGGGTGATGATCGTCACGCTCGATCCGCATGCGACGGCGCTTGGCAAGAAGATCGGTGCGCGGATCGTGACCGATGGAGCGCGGGACGGACATACCGGCAGCGTGAATGCCGGCCGCCGCGTTCTTGCGGGCGAAGGGCGTCGTGGCATGATCACGATGCCCGGCGACATTCCAGCCACTCGTGCTGGCGAGATCGACGCGGTGTTATCGGCGCATCGCGCAGCGCCCTCTTTCACGATTTCGCCGGCGCATGACGATCTCGGATCCAATGCCGTGGTCTGCTCGCCGCCGGAATCGGTGCCGCTTCGCTTCGGCGATAACAGCTATTTCCCGCATCTCGACGCCGCGCGT
>JACDAG010000102.1 GCA_013695565.1 Bradyrhizobium sp. | reverse complement strand
ACAGCTCGTTCAACCGCCCTTCGCCAACCTCCGCATCACCTCATCGAGCTGTTCGAGGTTGCGGTAGCTGATCTGCACGGAGCCGCCGGGATCGCGGTGGTTGACGGTCACGGCCAACCCAAGCGCGTCGCTCACACGCTTCTCCAGCGCGAGCGTGTCCGGGTCCTTGATCTTGCCGCCGCTGCTCCGCGCCTTTTGCGGCTTGCGCTCCGGCACGCCTTCTTCATGCGCCAGCGCTTCGGCCTGGCGGACGTTGAGGCCTTCGGCGACGATGCGTTTCGCGGCAGCCAGCGGATCGGGCACGCCGATCAGCGCGCGCGCATGGCCGGCCGACAATTCGCCCTTGGCGATCAGGGCCTGCACTTCCGCCGGCAGTTTCGTCAGCCGCATCATGTTGGCGACGTGACTGCGGCTCTTGCCGACTTCCTTGGCGATGTCTTCCTGGCTGCGTTTGAATTCTTCCGCGAGCGCGTGATAGCCCTGCGCCTCTTCCATCGCATTGAGGTCTTCGCGCTGCACGTTCTCGATGATCATGATCTCGAGCGCGTCGCTGTCGCTGACCTCGATCGGCACGATCGGCACTTCATGCAGGCCGGCCAGCTGCGAGGCGCGCCAGCGGCGTTCGCCGGCGATGATCTCGTAGCGATCGGCTGCGCCCTTGACCGGACGCACCACGATCGGCTGGATCACGCCATGCTGCTTGACGGACGCCGCGAGCTCGCCGAGTTCGGCATCGGCAAACGTCCGGCGCGGGTTGCGCGGATTTGGTTTCAAAAATTCGATCGGCACCTTGCGCTGATTGCGCGGGCGCTCGACATGCGCGGCCTCGCCGCCGACATCACCGATCAGACTTGCAAGACCGCGGCCCAGTCGCGAACGCGCTTCGTCGGCCATCGCCAGCTCCCTTGGATTCACGCAGGATACTCCGGAATTAGAAACTTTGGTTTCGGAGCGTAGGGTGGGCAAAGCGAAGCGTGCCCACCAGAACTCTCCCGACGGAACATGGTGGGCACGGCGAAGACGCCTTTGCCCACCCTACGAATCGTTCAATGCGTTCGCAGCTCGCGCTCGCGCTGGATCACTTCGGTTGCGAGCTTGAGATACGCTTCGCTGCCGACACATTTGAGATCGTAGACCAGCACCGGCTTGCCGTACGAGGGTGCCTCCGAGATGCGCACGTTGCGCGGGATCATGGTGTTGTAGACCTTGGCGCCCATGAACTGCCTGACATCGGCAACGACCTGGTTCGACAAATTATTGCGCGAGTCGAACATGGTCAGCACGATGCCGTGGATCGACAGATTCGGATTCAACGTCGAGCGGACCTGCTCCACGGTCTGCAGCAATTGCGACAGACCTTCGAGCGCGAAGAACTCGCACTGCAGCGGCACCAGGATCGCATCCGACGCGGCCATCGCATTGACGGTGAGAAGATTGAGCGACGGCGGGCAGTCGATCAGCACGTAGGTGTAATCGGATTCCGGTGCCGCATTCTCGTTCAGCGCCGCGATCGCGTCGCGCAGCCGGAAGGCACGGCCGGGCGTCGATCCCAGCTCCAGCTCGAGACCGGACAGGTCCATGGTGGAAGCCGCGATGTGCAGGCGCGGCACGGCGGTCGCGACCACGGCCTCGCGCAGCGGCGCTTCGCCGATCAGAACGTCATAGGTCGAGCAGTTGCGGCTGCGGCGATCGATGCCGAGACCGGTCGAGGCGTTGCCTTGGGGATCGAGGTCGACGATCAGCACGCGCTCCCCAATTGCAGCGAGTGCAGTGCCGAGATTGATCGCGGTGGTGGTCTTGCCGACGCCGCCCTTCTGGTTGGCGAGCGACAAAATGCGGGGATGGGGTGGCGGAGTGGGCGCCCTATCCTCTTGATATAAATGATCAATCACGTTCATACCCCGGTACCCGTCGCGGATTGATTGCGCCGCTCGATATGATCGAGTTCGACGATCCAGCCATGTCCGCCCGTGCGGCTGGAATGAAGTTGCGGTTTAATATTCCAATATTTAGTGGCTTCGGTCAATTCAGCCTCTACATCTTGGCCCTTGAGAAAAAGCGCCTTGGCGCCCTTTCCTACCAGCGGCTCCGCGAAACCGATGAGCTGATGTAGCGGAGCCAGTGCCCGCGCAGTGACGCAATCGACCGGGCCGGCGATTCTATCCACGATATCCCCGATGTCAGCGAGATGCACGGTACCGGCCGCCGAGGTCACACGAATTGCCTCACGCAGGAACGCGGCCTTCTTGGCGTTGCGTTCGACCAGCTGAATATTCGCGCCCGGCGTTTCCGCCAAAGCACACGCCAACACCACACCGGGAAAGCCGCCACCGCTGCCGAGATCGACCCACCTCCTGGCCGACGGGGCCAGGCTCAGAAGTTGCAGCGAGTCTGAGATATGCCGGGTCCAGAGATTTGGAAGCGTCGACGGCGCAACGAGATTGGTTTTCGCCTGCCATTCCCGGAGCAGGTCGACATAGCGGTCCAGGCGAGCCTCTGTTTCACGTGAAACGGGGGTGAGGGCCAGAGCGGTGGCTTTGTCGGAGGTAGTGGTCATGAATTCTACTTGCTCGGCGTCTTACCGATTCGCTCGGAAGCCGCCGCTGCCAAAGCTGTCATTGCGAGCGAAGCGAAGCAATCCATAGTGCGGCATAACGGGAAGATGGATTGCTTCGCTACGCTCGCACTGACGGGGAAGAGCGGCAGCCAAGCCGTTTCACGTGAAACAAAACCTACGCCTACGCGGTCGCCATAATCTTTCGCCGCGCTTCGCGACGCAGATAAGCCGCCAGAATGCCGAGCGCGGCAGGCGTCAACCCGTCCAGTCGACCCGCCTGCCCCACCGTTCGCGGCCGCGCCGCTTCAAGTTTGGCGCGCGCCTCATTGGAGAGGCCCGGCACATCGGAATAATCGATATCGGTCAGAACCAGCCCCTCGTCGCGTCGGAAGGCGTCCACGTCGGCGGTCTGGCGCTTCAGATAGACGTCGTATTTGGCGTCGATCTCGAGGTGGACGGCAATGCCTGGGTCAATGGCCGATAGCTCCGGCCAGATCCCACGCAGCGCAGTCCACTCGATCTCGGGATAGGCCAATAGCTCAAAGGCCGAGCGGCGCTGGCCGTCGCGGTTCAACGCCAGGCCATGCTTGCCTGCTTCATTCGGGGTAATCGTCAGAGACTTTGCCAGCGACTTCGCGGCTTCGAACGCGGCCATCTTGGCGCCGTGGCGCTGCGAACGCGCCTGCCCGACGCAGCCGAGCGCAATTCCCTTGCCGGTCAGCCGCTGGTCGGCATTGTCCGCCCGCAAGGTCAGGCGGTACTCCGCCCGCGAGGTGAACATCCGGTACGGCTCTGTGATTCCCCGCGTCACCAGATCGTCGATCATCACGCCGAGATAGCCGTCGGCACGGTCGAAAACGGTCGGCGCACCGCCGCTGGCGGAGAGTGCAGCATTGAGACCCGCAACAATTCCCTGCGCAGCGGCCTCTTCATAGCCGGTGGTGCCGTTGATCTGCCCGGCCAGGAACAGCCCCGGCAGCCGCTTGGCCTGCAGGGTCGGCTCCAATTCGCGGGGATCGACATGGTCGTATTCGATCGCATAGCCCGGCCGGACCATCTTGACCCGCTCAAGGCCCGGAATGGTTGCCAGGATCGCGAGCTGGACCTCTTCCGGCAGCGAAGTCGAGATGCCGTTGGGATAGACGGTCGAATCCTCCAGACCCTCCGGCTCCAGAAAGATCTGATGGCCATCCCGGTCGCCGAAGCGGACGATCTTGTCCTCGATCGAGGGGCAATAGCGCGGACCGCTGCTCTTGATCTGGCCGGAATACATCGGCGAGCGATGTACATTGGCCCGGATCACGTCGTGGGTGGCCGGCGTGGTGCGGGTGAT
>JACDAG010000091.1 GCA_013695565.1 Bradyrhizobium sp. | reverse complement strand
GGACGCCAAGGCTTCCTCCGATCCCTGGGGCACGGTGCGCAACAACGAAGCGCCCAAGGTCGCCGCGCCGGCCAAGCCGAAGACCAAGACCGGCAGCAGCGCAGCCAATGGCAGCAATCCAGCCAGCGGCAGCAATATAAGATAGGCCGCTAGTTCCATAAGACAGACTCGGAATAATTCTCCGCCAGCCCTATATTCAGCCCGTCGTCATGGTGGGTTGGAGTTGCCACATGGTCATGCGTCCGCGCGATCTGGCCAGCCGGATGGCCGCCCGGCGCAAGCCGGAGGATGGCTATCTGCGCGAGACGTTTACGCTGCCGCGCGACGTGGCGCGCACGCGGGCGCGGGACTTCCTCGACCGTTATCCCAAGGCGGCCTATATGAGCGCGGTCGAAAGCTGGCGCGAACTGCCCGGCGGCGACATCGAATTCACGATGCGGCGGCTCGCCAGCGCGGATTAGCGGATCAAGGACCTTGGAAAGCCTGTTCTGACGAAACGGCTGATGCGCCGCGGTTATTCCAGCGTCTCCGCCACCAGGCGAATCCGAAACACCGGCTTTTTGGACTCGTCCAGCAGTTCCATCTGCCACTCGGCATTTTCGACGAGTTTGCGCGAGACGTCGCCGACCATATCGCTGCAAACGCCGGTCATCTCCTTCCACGCCGCATGGCGATCGGGAAATTCGGTGCCGTCATTGCAGACGCCGCCGTGCTCGCCATTTCGGACGCTGAAGAAGAAGATCGGCATGGCATCTTGACCAATGCAGCGAAGGCCGCCGCGTGCACCATGGAGGGCGCGGGAACGGGCGGAGTGGGTTCCTCGCATAGCCAAAGATCAACTCCGGTTAATTACGGGCTAAAAGCACGATATTGGGCATAGGCGCCACGGCGTCGCATTGGCGCAAGATTCTACAATCATTGATTAATATTGGAACGAGGAAATGCCGGACGGGCGGATTATCCCGCGATCGCCTTCTTCAACTCACGATCGATTCGCATCTGCACCCGCCTTACGGCGAGCAAATAGAGCCGGGCCTCGGTCTTGCCGGTGACGAGCCTGTCGCCGATTCGGAATTGCCATTTCCAGGCGCCCGCGGCGACCGCGGTAACGGTGAATTCGACGTCCTTGTAGACCATGAACCAGCCCCGCACGACACCCAGGCTGCATTCAAACCGAAGTCAGCACTTAAGATTGTAAATATAATTTGATACAAGCTAAGGGAATAGGCGGACAGCATCGGAGGAGAGGTTTCAACAGGCTTCGCGGCGTTGCTCAGCGCGCGCGCTGCGCCACGACGTCAGTTCGCGCGCGCGGCGAGCTTGAGCTCGCGGTCAATCTTCAACTGGACGCGGCGCATGGCGAGCAGGAGCAGCCGCGCTTCCGTTCTTCCCGACCTGACGAGATCGCCGATCCGGAATTGCCATTTCCAGATCCCCGGCGTTTCCGACCTTGTCAGCGTATATTCTACGCCCCTGTGATTCATGGGGAATCTCCCGCATGTCGGCTAGCCCAACGAAGGCTGGCGGGGAAAGTTCCAGTGTCAGGTAGCGTACTTTACGGGCCGTGCCGGCTCAAGGGTACCCCTGCACAACGCCGCGTGATCACTATGCGCGCGTCAAGCCCGCCAGACGGTTGAATTTGCCGAGCGAGGCTCGTGAGCAGCGGGGTTATGGCAGCGGCCGGCAGCGCATAGGGAATGCCGCTTGGGCAATCCGTCACTTTGCGATCCCACCAATCAACGCACTGCGCCGCACAAGCGGAATATGCTCGCTTGGCGGCGCAGGCTTATACCCCGAGTGATGCAATGTCCCAGGCAGGATTGTGTCTGGCCGGCCATCAAAAGGTTCAACGTCCCCGGTCAAAAAATACGGATGCTGAAACGAAGCGCGTGCGGCGACCGTATCCTTTCGACGGTGGGGTGGTCCTCCAGATTAATCCCCGCCGTCCGGCGATCCCGTCCGCATGGCCCCATGTGGCGGGGTCGTCGTGCCGGCAAACCCGGTCCGAGCAGGGACCGCGCCTCACCGCGGGCCTCTGGATCAACTTGATGTGGGTGGCAGTAAGCGGCAGCCGAAGGTTTACTGTAACCGGCGGCGTCGCACCAAAAGAGGGCGCCCAGTCGAGGCGTCGAATGCGCAATCACTCCACCGCGGAAAAACTGAAAATCGTCGCTGGTGCAATATCGGCGCTGGTGATCGTGGCCTGGCTCGCGGTCCTCACGATTGCTTTTCTGGCGGCATGACCGTCGAATCCGACATGCCGGCCTTAGTCGAACGTGACGCCGATCCGCTTATTCTTGCGCCAGACGATGTGGCACGGCCGTTTCATTTGCTCTGACGGTACGAACAGCATGAAACGGTCGGGGATGAACAAGGGGGTGACGACCTCGAGTGCGGCGCCGGTCTCCGAGAGATTGCGAACGGTGCAGTCGATTCCGCCGCCGCCGAATTCGATCGTTCCGGCCTTCAAGGTGCGGCGCCGAGGGGTGATCCGGGTCTCATCCATGAGGTCATTATACGCTGATTCACGTGCAAATGGAGGGTCTGCCGGGCCTGCTCGGGGGACAAGGCGCGAACACAAGGCGAAAGGCAGGCGACCGTCCGGACCGGGAACTTTGTTCTTATCCGGAGAACTACGGGGAAAGGCCGCCTGCGGAGGCGGCCGATGGGGGTACTTCCCGCCAGGAGCACTGCCGGATGAAACTTTGTTCTCGGACGGAGAACTACGGGGCGGATCCGGAACCATGGCCCTGGCCAGGACATTGGCAGGATGCCGGTCATGGCTCGTTGAGCAGGGGCAATTGGAAGTGGCCGGCGCGGGGCCGCTGGCCATTGCACCACCGCTGGCGGCCCCACCTTTCACGCTGAAAACGGGCCAGGACGAAAATCAGGACGAAAATCAGGTCGGAAATCAAGTCAGACATCACGCTGGAAATCACGGGGTGATTTATTCCGGGCGCGGCGGATGCGGTTTTCTGGCGGGTGCAAGGATGCGCGGACGGGATTGCGTGCGCGTCGGCTCCGGCAATCGGGTTGGTTCGGGAAGCCTGTTCAGCCGCAGCAACCAACCTGCGAGGTACGCATAGCGCCGCCTCAGCGCCTGCAGCATGGTTTCTTCGGCAAGGTCGGGAAGGTGCTGGTCCATCGCTCGATGTTGTGCACCTCCCGAATTGAAAAAGCGTTGCAGTGATCGCGGAATGCGCGGCCGAAATACGACAAAACGCACCACTGATTTTTAGCAGGCGCTAACCATGGAAGCGGGCGTCAAACCGATGTTTCAGATGCTGCGATGAAAGAGGCCGCCGGTT
>JACDAG010000089.1 GCA_013695565.1 Bradyrhizobium sp. | reverse complement strand
GGTGCAGAACCGCAATCCCTTGCTCGACGATCCGATCTTCCGTCGCTTCTTCGGCGTGCCCGGCCAGCAGCCGGAGCAGATGCAGCGTTCGCTCGGATCCGGCGTGATGGTCGACGCCTCCGGCCTCGTCGTAACCAACAACCACGTCATCGAGGGCGCCGATCAGGTGAAAATCTCGTTGGCCGACAAGCGCGAATTCGAGGCCGAAATTGTGCTCAAGGACAGCCGGACCGATCTCGCGATACTGCGCCTGAAAGACACCAAGGAGAAATTCGCCACGCTGGACTTCGCCAATTCCGACGAACTGCTGGTCGGCGACGTCGTGCTCGCGATCGGTAATCCCTTCGGCGTCGGCCAGACCGTGACGCATGGTATCATCTCGGCACTGGCGCGCACGCAAGTCGGCATCACCGACTATCAGTTCTTCATCCAGACCGATGCGGCGATCAATCCCGGCAATTCCGGCGGCGCGCTGGTCGACATGACCGGCAAGCTCGCCGGCATCAACACCGCGATCTTCTCGCGCTCCGGCGGTTCGCAGGGCATCGGCTTTGCGATCCCCGCCAACATGGTGCGCGTCGTGGTGGCCTCCGCCAAGAGCGGCGGCAAGGCGGTGAAACGGCCGTATCTCGGCGCGAAATTGCAGGCGGTAACGCCCGAAATCGCCGAAACGCTGGGGCTCAAGCTGCCGACCGGTGCGCTGGTCGCCAATGTCTCGCCGAACAGTCCGGCGGCGCGCGCCGGCCTCAAACTGTCCGACCTGATCACCGCCATCGACGGGCAGGTGATCGACGATCCCAACGCCTTCGACTACCGCTTCGCCACCCGACCGCTCGGCGGCGCTGCCCAGATCGACGTACAGCGCGCCGGCAAGACGGTAAAGCTGTCGGTGCCGCTGGAAACCGCGCCCGACACCAACCGCGATGAAATCGTGCTGACCGCGCGCTCGCCGTTCCAGGGCGCCAAGGTCGCCAACATCTCGCCGGCGGTGGCTGACGAGCTGCGTCTGGATACGTCGACCGAAGGCGTCGTCGTGATCGATCTCGCCGATGGCGGCACGGCGGCCAGCGTCGGCTTCCAGAAGGGCGACATCATTCTGGCGGTCAACAATCAGAAGATCGCCAAGACCAGCGATCTCGACAAGGCCTCCAAGACTTCGTCCCGGATCTGGCGCATCACCGTGGTGCGCGGCGGCCAGCAGATCAACGTGACGCTCGGCGGATGAGCCCGAAGCAACCCCGCGAGGCCGCTAACCTCTTTGCCGCGGCGGGGATGGAGCAGGACGCGCCACGTCCGCTGCCCGACCGGTTGCGTCCGCAGGCGTTAGAAGATGTCGTCGGCCAGGATCACATCCTCGGCCCCGATGGGGCGCTGACGCGGATGCTGGGAACGCGCACGCTGGGTTCGCTGGTGTTCTGGGGCCCGCCCGGCACCGGCAAGACCACGGTGGCGCGGCTTTTGGCCGATGCCACCGAACTGCATTTCGAGCAAATCTCCGCGGTGTTTTCCGGCGTTGCCGATCTCAAGAAAGTATTCGATGCCGCCCGCGCCCGCCGCGAGACCGGCAAGGGCACGCTGCTGTTTGTCGACGAGGTGCATCGCTTCAACCGCGCACAGCAGGATTCGTTTCTGCCCGTGATGGAAGACGGCACCGTGGTGCTGGTCGGCGCCACCACGGAAAATCCGTCGTTCGAGCTCAACGCGGCGTTGTTGTCGCGGGCGCGGGTGCTGGTGTTTCATTCGCTCACACCGGTTGCCGTGGAACAACTCTATGCCCATGCCGAAAAGATCGAGGACAAAAAGCTGCCGCTCGATGCCGAGGCCCGCGCCGTGCTGGTGCGGATGGCCGATGGCGACGGCCGTGCCGCGCTGACGCTGGCCGAAGAAGTCTGGCGGGCTGCACGCAAGGGCGAAACCTTCGATGCCGTGCAGTTGCAGGACATCCTGCAGCGCCGTGCGCCGATCTACGACAAGTCCGCCGACGGCCATTACAATCTGATTTCGGCGCTGCATAAGGCGGTGCGCGGCTCCGATCCGGATGCGGCGCTGTACTATCTCTGCCGCATGATGGACGCCGGCGAAGACCCGCTGTTCCTGGCGCGGCGCGTGGTGCGGATGGCGGTCGAGGATGTCGGCTTGGCGGATCCGCAGGCGCTGGTGATCTGCAACGCCGCCAAGGACGCTTATGACTTCCTCGGCCATCCCGAGGGCGAACTTGCGATCGCGCAGGCCGTGATCTATCTCGCCACCGCGCCGAAATCGAATGCCGCCTACAAGGCGTTTGGCGCCGCGATGCGCGTAGCAAAGGAGGGCGGTTCGCTGCTGCCGCCGAAACACATCCTGAATTCACCGACCAAGCTGATGAAGTCGGAAGGCTACGGCGCGGGTTATGACTATGACCACGACGCGCCGGATGCGTTCTCCGGCCAGGACTATTTCCCGGAAGCGCTGGGCCGCCAGACGTTTTACGATCCACCCGACCGCGGCTTCGAGCGCGAAATCCGCAAGCGGCTGGATTATTGGGCGAAGCTGCGTCGGGAACGCGGTGGGGGATAATTTCTGGGGTCACTCGCCCGCATAAGGGCTTGCAAGAATGTGTCAAAAATGGCACACTCGAAGTCTGCCATTGATTGACCGAACAAAAAAGCTGCCCGCTCGGTTCTATATCAGCCCGATGGGCCGCGACCCCGTTCGCGAATGGATTTTGGAATTGTCCTCTGGCGATCGCCAGACGGTAGGGAAGGATATTCAGAAAGTTGAGTTTGGCTGGCCATGGGGCGCCCACATTGTGCTCCGCTTGGGCACGGCTTGTGGGAGGTACGGAGTGACCGCGACAGCAACCGGATTGCGCGAGTGATTTTCTGCATGGGCGATGGCCACATGATCCTTCTGCATGGTTTCATCAAGAAGACACAGAAGGCGCCGCAGCAAGACATTGAGCTCGCGCTGAAGCGCAAACGAGAGGTGACGTGATGGTGAAGAAAATGAAAGCAAGCGTCAGCAAAGAAACGTTTGACGAACTCCTTGCCGAGCAGGAAATGCTTGGAACGTGCGAAGAGCGCGCAATCAAGGAGATCATTGCCGGGCAATTGGCGGAGGCGATGAAAGCGCAGGGCATTACCAAGAGCGCGATGGCAGAGCGGATGCGAACCAGCCGGCGCCAGCTTGACCGGCTGCTTGATCCTGCCACACCTTCGGTGACGCTCGAGACGTTGCGACGGGCTGCGAATGCGGTTGGGCGCACCTTGCGCGTTGAACTAACGTAGCGAGGACAGGGACAGGTGGCATCTCGAATTGATAGCCGAAAGCGCCGTAGCTTTTTCGCGTCAACGGTTCGCGCACTCACGTTGCTCGCGGCGGGATTTTCGTATCCCGCATTGGCCGACACTGTCGAAATCGCACCGGGTGTGCAGGTCACGAAGCGTACATATGCCGCGCCAAGCAAGGAACAGCCGTTTTTCGGTTTCGCAGACAAAACCGCCGCGCAACGAGAAGAGGACGACAAGTTTGTAAAGGCACTCGTGCAAGCGGCGGGGACGCGCGAGAAAGCGCTGGACGAAGTGGTCAAGCGCGGCTGGCGGGCGCTTGGATCGGGCAAGTATCCCGAAGCGGCGCTTCGATTCAATCAGGCGTACCTCGTGGCCCCCGAACAGAGCGTGGTTTATCATGGGTTGGCGGCAATCGCCCAGATACGTTTCTACGACCTCGTGTTTGCCGAAGAACTGTTCCGGATTGCGGCCAGGCAGCCCAATCCGTTGAAGATGCTGAACGCGGATTACGGCCGCGTGCTTCTGGTCGCGAAGCGGCCGAAGGAGGCGCAGCCGGTGCTGGAGCAGGCGGTCAAGGACACGCCCGACTTTGGCGACGCCTGGGTGAATCTTGCCCACGCCCGCCTGCAGAACGGCGACCGCGACGCCGCCTGCGTGGCGGCGGACGTGGCGATGAAGCAGCGGCCATCGAGCAATGCGAGCGTCGATCTCGTCAGGTTGAGGAATGACGCGGGATGCAAATGAGCGCTGCTACTTCCCCGTCTTCACGAATTCCGCGATCTCGTCAGTCAGCCGCGTATCTGACGTATTGATCGCATACACTTCCGATATGTGGCTGTGCTGCGGCAGCATGAAGGTGCGCGCGCATCCGCTGGCGCGTTTGCAGGTGGCTTGCTTCAGCAGTTCGTATTGCTCGACAAAGCGAGGGGGATCGAGTTCGGCGGCCGTCGCCATCAACGGGATTTTTGTCTCCAGCAGGCCACGCAGCGAAGATCGTTCGGCATAATGCGAGGGATCGGAGCCGAAATAGGTGATCTCGGCGTCACCGACCGGCGACGCCGTCAGGTCGTAGATACCCGATACCATGATGGCGCCGGCAAGCCCGCCGCCTTTCACCTTGTGAAGCTCGGGATGCGACACGTAGTTGGCGACATGCACCGCGCCTGCGGATTGTCCCATCAGGAAGATTTTGGCCGGGTCGCCGCCGCGCTCTCCGATTTTCTCGGTGACCCACTGGACCACCGAAGCGAGGTCTTCGGCGCCGGCCGGCCACACGAATTGTGGCGCCAGCCGGTAGGTGGCGTTGACGCCGACAAAGCCGCTCTTCACCGCCCACAGCATGATGTTGTCGTAAAACGGGCTGCCGGGATTGCGCTTGTTGCCGGCGACGAAGCCGCCGCCGTGGATGAAGATCAGCACCGGCCGGGCCGATGAATTGTTCTCCGGCGTGAAGACGTCGAGCAAATTCCGATCCGCGGGGCCGTATTTGACGTCGCGTTCGGTCTTGACGCCCTGATACGGTTCCTTCTGCTGCATCGGCGCATAGAGCGCGGCGGTCTTTGGCACGTCGATGACGCGGCCCAGTTCCAGCAGTTTCCACGCCAAATCCTCGGACATCGCGGGCTGCTGCGCGGTCGCCTTTCCGGCCCATATCGCTGCAGGCACGGCCAAGAAAACGGCCAAGATCACCGCCAAGGCCGATGTCGTCGGTTTCATAACCATACTCCCGCTTGCTTCTTTCCGCGTTCGAACCAGCATGGCCGATCCCGACACCAATTTACACCGATTTAACCAAGACGATTCCCGGCGTTTGCGCTACGGCTTCCCGGATGCGGAGCCTGGAGACACCATGACCCCTCGCATTGTGGCGCTGACTGCCTTCGCTATCTCGGTTGCAACGTGCCTGTCGCTCGCTCCGGCGACGGCCGAGACCGTCGAGGTCGCACCGGGTGTATCGGTGACCAAGAGGAGCTTCGAGGGGCCAGTCGGCGAAGCGCCGCTTTTTGGCTTTGTCGAAAAATCGCCGATGCTTCGTCAGGCCGACGACATCTTCGTTTCGATTGCCATCCAGGTGTATGGTTCGCGCGGCAAGGCGTTCGAGGCATTGGTCAAGCGCGGCTGGGCAGGGCTTGACGCGGATGATTTTACCGAGGCGAAAACGCGCTTCAATCAGGCCTGGCTGTTCTTGCCAGAGCAAAGCCAGATTTTTCACGGCTTCGGCATTATCGCCTACACCCATTTCTATGATCGGGTATTCGCCGATGAGCTGTTCAGGATTGCGCTAAAGCAGCCGGGCGCGCTGGCCAATCTGAACGCGGATTACGGCCACATGCTGCTGGCCGCGAACCGGTCGAGCGAGGCCGAACCTGTCCTGGAACAGGCGATCAAGGACACGCCGGAAGCGGGCGATGCCTGGACCGATCTCGGCCTCGCGCGCCTGCGAAACCATAATCCAGCCGGTGCCTGCCTTGCCGCCGACCAGGCGGACAAGCTTGCGCACGCGGTCCACGCCCACACCAGCATCCGGTGGATCTGGTGCGAGGCCAAATGCAGCGGCCATTGATGCCGGATCGGCCGGGTTTTGGCCGACATTCCCTTGGAATTGGCTGATTTCACCGTGACGATTCGCTGCATTTGCGCTAGGCAACGGCCTTATCCGGAGCCGTTAGCCATCATGAGCCGTCGCGTCAAAAAACCTCTCCGCCCGGCGGGCGACCGCCCCAAGGGCGCGCGCCCTTATCGGGGCTCGAAAGCCGAGCGGCCCGCGCTTCGTCCGGGCGGCAAACCGCCCGCGCGCTTTGCGGCCTCGGTGCCCCGGGCGCCGAAGCCTGTGCCTTTCGTTCCCGAGCCGGAGAAAATTGTCGCTGAGCCGCCGCCGTTGCCGACCAAGGTTCAGACCGTGGTCGTGACCGCGGACGAGAACAACATGCGCGTCGATCGCTTTCTCGAGGCGCGTTTCCCCGGCCTGTCGTTCTCGCACATCCAGCGCATCGTCCGCAAAGGCGAGTTGCGCGTCAACGGCAAGCGCGCCGACAGCAAGGACCGGATCGAGGAGGGGCAGAGCATCCGCATTCCGCCGCTCAAGCTCGATACGCCAAAGGTCGCCGGCGAACTCTCGGAAGGCGCAACCAAGACGCTGCAGGCGCTCAGGGATATGATCCTGTTCGAGGACGCCGACGTCATGGTGCTGAACAAGCCCGCGGGCCTTGCCGTGCAGGGCGGCTCCGGCATCACCCGAAATGTCGACGATATGCTGGAAGTGATGCGCGACGCCAAGGGCCAGAAGCCGCGACTGGTACACCGGCTGGATCGGGAAACCTCAGGCTGCCTGCTGATTGCGAAGACGCGCTTTGCCGCCACCGCGCTGACCGGCTCGTTCCGCCATCGCTCGGCGCGCAAGATCTACTGGGCGCTGGTGGCGGGCGTGCCGAAGCCCAAGCAGGGGCGCATCTCGACTTATCTCGCCAAGGAAGAGAGCGAGGACGACACCATCATGCGCGTCGCCAAGCATGGCGATGAAGGTGCCAGTCACGCCGTGACCTATTACGCGGTCGTCGAGGCGTCGGCGCAGAAGCTCGCCTGGGTGTCGTTGAAGCCGGTCACCGGGCGAACCCATCAATTGCGCGCGCATATGGCCCATATCGATCACGCCATCATCGGCGATCCCAAATACTTCAACAAGGAAAACTGGGAGCTGCCGGGTGGCCTGCAGAAGCGGCTGCATCTGTTGGCACGCCGGATCATGATCCCGC
>JACDAG010000053.1 GCA_013695565.1 Bradyrhizobium sp. | reverse complement strand
GGCGCCAGCGCGGAAACGAACGATGCGACATCCGGCCGTTGATCAGCACCATCGGCAGGCGCCGCGCCGCGCTCGACAGGATCAGGTTCGGCCACAGGTCGGACTCGATGAACAGCGCCAGCGACGGCCGCCAATGATCGAGAAACCGCCCGACATAACGCGGCGAGTCGTATGGCACATATTGATGGATGACGTCAGGCGGAAACCGCTTGGCGACGACAGCGGCCGAGGTCACCGTGCCCGAGGTCAGGAGAATGCGCAGGTTCAGCGCCCGCAGCTGCTCGACCAGTGCGGCCGAGGCCAGCACCTCGCCGACGCTGGCGCCATGAATCCACACCAGAGGTCCGGCCGGGCGGACATCCGTGCTCATGCCGCGGCGCTCGCTGACGCGCGCCGGATCTTCCTTGCCGAGCTTCAGCCGCCGGTTGATCAGCGCAGGCGCCAGCGGCACCATCGCGGACGACAGTCGCTGGTAGACGCGCAACGTCATCGGCAGCGGATTAGCCAAGTGCGGCCCCCGGTCGCCCGACGGCTGCATAGGCGCGCCGGGTCGCTTCGTTGAGATAAGTCTCTACCTGTTGGCGCAATTTTTCCATGGTCTCGGCGTCGGCGTCCGGCGGCACGTACACGGCGTCAATACCTACCACGGCACCTCTGCCGAATGGCAAATTGATGGTGGAGGAGTCCCAATTTTTCAACCGGATGAACCTGGAGGTCACCATTGCAAACGGCAATATCGGCTGTCCGGACTCCCGCGCCAGCATGATGACGCCGAGACCGACCACCCGCGCCCGCTTCGGCACGTCGGCGGTGGTCGCGACGTTCCATCCCTCTTCCAGCGCCTGCACCATCTCCCGGAACGCGCCGACACCGCCCTTGCGATGAAAGGCGCCGCCATGGTCGCCGGAACCCCGGATAGTGCCGATGCCGAGCCGTTCGGCGGCAATGGCGTTGAACTCGCCGTCGCGGTGGCGCGAGATCAGCACCTTGGCGCGATGGCTTTCCTTGGTCTTGATGAACGGCGTCATGAAATGCTGGCCGTGCCAGAACGCGAAGATCGCCGGCTGAGCCGGCTCGACGATGTCATAGACGTTGGCTGGGTCATAGTTGAATCGATTGGTCAGCCAGACCAAGCGCAGATATTCGGCCGCAAGGAAACCCAGCGCGCGCTGAACCCAGCTGCTGCGCAGCAAATCGCGAATGAATCGTTTCAACGGGCGGGCTTCGTTTCTTGACCCGGATCGAGCAGCCGATGGAGGTGAACCACGAAATAGCGCATGTGGGCATTGTCCACGGTCTGCTGCGCCTTCGCCTTCCAGGCCGCATGGGCGGTGGCGTAATTGGGAAACACGCCGACGATCTCGACCTGGTCGAGGTCCTTGAACGTGGTGTGTTCGAGATCGATCAACTCGCCGCCGATCACGAGATGGAGCAATTGCGGTTGGGCACTATCTGGCATGGTGATTTTTCCTAACGAGGTGCCCGGCAAGCAAGGTTGGCGAGTGGCGTGACGACCCGTGACGCGGATCCGGTGTTTTCAGAGCAGCGGACGGTTTCGAAAATGCTCGACAATGTGTGCATGTCGATCACGTCCCGCCGCCACCAGCACCCCGTGCGTCACCTCCCGGCGATTATATTCAATCGTGTCCCCCGAGAGCGCCGTCATCCTACCATCGGCTTCCTGCACGATCAAATTCGCCGCCGCAAGGTCCCAATCGCGGCTCTGACCGCCCGCAAAGGCCGCATCCAGGCTGCCTTCCGCGACCCGGCACAGCCGCAGCGCCAGTGAACCGATTCGCGGGAAGAGCGTGATTTCATCCGATGACGGGCTCAGCCGTTGCACCAGCGGCTTCGGGCCGGCCATGCGGGAAAAATCCAGATCAGTGCCCGCGGTCGCGACAACCGGCATCTTGTTGCGTGTGGCGCCCTGCCCGCGGATCGCAAAGAAGAACTCATCTGTCGCGGGCGCAAACACCGCCGCCAGCACCGGCGTCGCATCGGCGACCAGCGCAATGCTGACACACCAGTCTTCGCGACCGGCAAGATAGGCGCGGGTGCCGTCGATGGGATCGACGATCCAGGTCAGCGGCTTGCCGAGACGGGTTTCGTCGTCGGCGCTTTCTTCCGACAGCCAGCCGTAATCCGGCGTCGCTGAACGCAGCCGGCTTTCAACGAGATCGTTGACGGCGATGTCGGCTTCCGACACCGGCGACGAGGCGCCCTTGGTCCAGTTCTTCAGCTCGGTGCGAAACAACGACAGCGCAAGCGCCCCCGCCTCCCGCACCGTTTCCGTCAGCAGCGCGGCGTCGCGCGCCTTGATGATGTCGCGCGTATCAGCGTCCGCCAAGCGTCAAACCCTCGATGCGCACCGTCGGCGCATTGACGCCATAGCGGAACTCCAGATTGTTGGCGGGAATCATCGATTTGAAGATCGGCAGCAGATGACCCGCGATCGTCACCTCGCTGACGGGATAGGTGATCTCGCCGTTCTCGATCCAGAAGCCGGATGCGCCGCGGCTGTAATCGCCGGTGACGCCATTGACGCCGGAGCCGATCAGGTCGGTGACGTAAAAGCCCTGCTTGATGTCGGCGATCAGTTCCGCCGGCGACGGCTCGCCGGCCTCCATGTGCAGATTGTAGGAGCCCGGCGATGGCGATGACGACACGCCGCGATGCGCGTGCCCGGTCGTGACCAGCCCGAGTTCGCGCGCGGTCGCGGTGTCCAATAGCCACGAGGTCAGCACGCCCTCGTCGATGATCGCGAGCTTCTTCACCGTGACGCCTTCGGCGTCGAAGGTCTGCGAACGCAAGCCGCGCACCCGCAAGGGATCGTCGATGATGCGGATGTTCCTGGCGAACAGCTGCTCGCCCATGCGATCCCTGAGGAAACTGGTCTTGCGCGCAATCGAGGCGCCGTTGACGGCGCCGACGAGATGCCCGACCAGCGAACCCGATACCCGCGGATCGAACACGACAGGCACCTTGCAGGTTTCGACCTTGCGCGGATTCGCCCGCGCCACCGTACGTTCGCCCGCCTTGCGGCCGACACTGGCGGGTGCTGCGAGATCCGAAGCATGCGGCGCCGACGTGAAGTCGTAGTCGCGCTCCATGCCGGTGCCTTCGCCTGAAATCGCGGTCATCGAGATGCCCTGGCTCGACCGCAAATAAGAGCCGTGGAACCCGGTCGAGGTCACCAGCACCATGCCGCCGATGCCGCTCGAGGCCGACGCCCCTCCGGATCGCGTCACGCCCTTGACCGCAAGGGCGGCGGCTTCCGCCTCTACGGCGCGGCGTTCGAGTTCGGCGGTCGAGGGAACCATGCGATCGAGCAGATCGAGATCGGCGAACTCGCGCGCCAGCAAGGAGGGATCGGCAAGCCCGACATATTTGTCGTCGGGCGCGACCTTTGCCATCGCCACCGCGCGCTCGGCGAGTTTCGAAATGCCGTCACCGCTGACATCATTGGTCGAGACCACGGCCTGGCGCTGCCCCACCAGCACGCGCAATCCGACATCGTCGCCTTCCGATCGCTCGGACTCCTCGACGCGGCCATCGCGCACTTCGACGCCTTGCGAGACGCCGCGCACCGCCACCGCGTCGGCCGCATCAGCGCCGGCGCGTTTCGCAGCCTCGACCAGCCGCTGCGCCAACGACGAGAGCGCCGATTGGTCGAACAGGCCGGAGGCCGCTGAGGAAGAGGGCGATGAAGGTTTGGATGGTGAAGGCTTGGATGGTGAAGAGTTCACAAACAAAATCCCTGACATTGAAGCGGGTTGGGACGCAAATCAGCCGACCCATCAGATGTGCCTGATTCACGGGGATTTCAAGCATTTTGAGGCCTCAAAAGCCAATCATTTTCGGCATCACAGCAAGGACTCGTCAATCATGCGTGCCAAGGTCTTGTCAATCATGCGGGCAAAGACGAGCCAGGTGACCATGGGTTAACCAGCCTTTTTAAGCCGTAACGGAAACGGCTCGGCTAAGGTCTCACACATCGACCGGGAACATAATTCCGGCGGGGAGATAAA
>JACDAG010000046.1 GCA_013695565.1 Bradyrhizobium sp. | reverse complement strand
CTCGGTAAAGACGATCGAGACAAAAGGTGCCGCCAATCTGCCCGGCGGCGTCGGCGGTACGCGCGCATATTATCTTGCGACGGCGAACATGGCACGGGTACCGGTGGTGGGGCTGGGCCTGGGCTCGGTTGCGGGCCTCGGGGCAGCGCGGCTGGCGGCCACGCATTATTCGATCATGACCAGGAGCTCGGCGATGTTCGTCGCGGGTCCGCCGGTCGTGAAGCGGCTCGGACAGGACCTGACAAAACAGGAACTCGGTGGCGCCGATATCCAGACCCGTGCCGGTGGCGTCGATGATGCCGTCGATACCGAAGAAGAGGCGTTCGAGCGCGCGCGGCGTTTCCTGTCCTATCTGCCGTCGTCGGTCTTCGAACTGCCGCCGACCACGCCGTGCACGGACGATCCGGAGCGTGCCGAGGAATCGCTGCTGAAGGCGGTGCCGCGCAATCGCCGGCAGGTCTACAAGATGCGCCCGATCATCGAAGCCGTCGTCGACAAGGGCTCGTTCTTCGAGGTCAACGCCAATTTCGGCCGTCCGATGATCACGGGACTGGCGCGCTTCGAAGGCCGCGCGGTGCTGCTGCTCGCCAGCGATCCCTTTCACTATGGCGGGTCGTGGACGGCGGAGGCGTGCCAGAAGGTGGTGCGCTGGGTCGATTTTGCCGAAACCTTCCACCTGCCGGTGGTCTATCTGATGGATTGCCCGGGCTTCATGATCGGTCTCGAGGCCGAGAAGTCGGCCACCATCCGGCATGGCGTGCGCGCGATGGCCGCCGTCAACCAGAGCACGGTGCCTTGGTGCACCATCATCGTGCGCAACGCCTTCGGCGTCGCCGGCGTCGTGCATCAACCGGCCAACCGCTATTCGATGCGCTACGCCTGGCCGTCGGCCTATTGGGGCTCGCTGCCGCTGGAAGGCGGCATCGAGGCCGCCTATCGCGCCGATATCGATGCCGCGGAAGATCCGGCGGCAAAACTCAAAGAGATCGAGGACCGCCTCAACAAGCTGCGCTCGCCGTTCCGCTCGGCCGAAAAATTCTGGGTCGAGGAAGTGATCAATCCGCTCAGGACGCGGTCGCTGCTCTGCGAATTCGCACGTCTGGCCGAACCGATCAGGACGACTGGCCCGGCGACGAATATGGCGATCCGGCCGTAGTTCCCGTCATTGCCTGCGACAAACGCGGAGCGCTTGCGCAAGGGAGCGAAGCGACGAAGCAGTTCATTCGCCCTGCCGCGCGCTCGATCGCGATACGCAGTTCCTAGGCGGCGGCCACCGCCGGCTTTGGCGCCGGCCTTGAGATCGCCAGCGTAATCAGCGCGGCGACGATGCAGAGCGCGCCGGCGACGAAGAAGGCGGGCAGATAGGACGCATAGATCGTCCGCGTCAGACCCGCTCCGAAGGCGGCAACGCCTGCGCCTAATTGGTGGCCGGCAAAAATCCAGCCGAACACCATGTTGGCGCGCTCCGGCCCAAACCGCTGTGCGGTCAGCCGCACCGTCGGTGGCACCGTGGCGATCCAGTCCAGCCCATAGAACATCGCGAACACCGACAGGCCGTAGAACGAGAAATCGGTGAAGGGCAGGAACAGCAGCGACAGGCCGCGCAGGCCGTAATACCAGAACAACAGCCAGCGATTGTCGTAGCGGTCCGACAGCCAGCCGGAGGCGATGGTGCCGACGAAATCGAAGATGCCCATGGCGGCGAGCAGGCTCGCGGCTTGCACCTGCGGGATGCCGTAATCGAAGCACATCGGAATCAGATGCACCTGGATCAGGCCGTTGGTGCTGGCGCCGCAGATGAAGAACGTAAAGAACAGGATCCAGAAGACCTGTGATTTCGAGGCGTCGCGCAAGGTGCCGAGCGCTGCCGCCATGATCGGCGCATTGTTCGGCGGCGGTGCCGCGATCGGCTCGGTGCCCTCATCGCCGTAGGGTCGCAAGCCAAGGTCGCTCGGGCGGTCGCGCATGATCATCGCCACGGCAAACGCTGCGACACCCAGCATCAGGCAGATCAGCGCCAGCGCGTTGCGCCAGCCATAATGGTCCGTCAGCGTGGCGAGCAGCGGCAGGAACACGAGTTGTCCCGTCGCCACGCTCGCGGTGAGGATGCCGACCACGAGGCCGCGTCGCGCCACGAACCAGCGTGCGGAAATCGTTGCCCCCAGCACCAGCGCGGTCATACCGGTGCCGAGGCCGATCACGACACCCCAGAGCAGCATCAGGTGCCAGACCTGAGTCATCAACAGCGAGGCGATCAGCGCGGAAGCCACGATCAGCAGCGACAACAGCGACATGTTGCGCAAGCCGTAACGGTTCAGCAGTGCGGCCGCGAACGGCGCCATCAGGCCGAATAGGATGAAGCGGATCGACAGCGCCGACGAGATCTCGGCGGGGCTCCAGCCGAACTCCTTTTGCAGCGGCACGATGAACACGCCGGGCGCGCCCACGGTGCCGGCGCTGACAAGCGCGGTAAAGAACGTCACGGCGACCATCGCCCAGGCATAATGGATGTTACGGCGGGCGAGGGCGGCGGACAGCCAGTTCGAAATCATTGAGCCTCTGAAGAATTCAGTTGGAAGGTTTGCAGGATGCGCCCGACGGGCACATCCTGACATAATCGCATGGCGACATAAATGCTGAACTTCCCTCGTTTTCGGACATCGCCGTCAAACTAATGCACGATGCGCTCCACCGCGATCGCGGTGGCCTCGCCGCCGCCGATGCAAAGCGCGGCCACGCCGCGTTTGAGGTTTTGTGCTTCGAGTGCGTGCAGCAGCGTCACGATCAGGCGCGCGCCGGTGGCGCCGATGGGATGGCCGAGCGCGCAGGCGCCGCCATTGATGTTCAGTTTCGCCCGGGGAATCCCGAGGTCCTTCTGCGCCGCCATCGCCACCACTGCAAAGGCCTCGTTGATCTCGAACAGATCGACATCGCCGACGCTCCAGCCAACCTTGTCGAGCAGTATCCGGATCGCCGGGATCGGTGCCGTGGTGAACCATTGCGGCTCCTGGCTGTGGGTGGCGTGGCCCTTGATCTCTGCAAAAGACCGCAGGCCTTCGCGATCGGCGAGCGAGCGCCGGGTCAGGATCAGCGCCGCCGCGCCATCGGCGTTGGCGGAAGAGGCCGCCGGCGTGATGGTGCCGTTGGCGCGGAACGCCGCCTTCAGCCCGGGAATCTTGGCAGGATCGACCTTGAGCGGATGCTCGTCATTGGCGATCACGCGCGGACCAGTTTTCTCGCTCACGGTGATCGGTACGATCTCGGCCCTGAACGCGCCGCCTTCGACCGCCTTCCGCGCACGTGTCAACGTCTCGATCGCATAGGCGTCCTGATCGGCGCGGGTGAACTGATAGGCCTCCGCGGTGGCCTCACCGAAATCGCCCATGGAGCGGCCGGTCTCGTAGGCGTCTTCGAGCCCGTCCATCATCATGTGGTCGATGATGCGGTCATGCCCGCTGCGGAACCCGGCGCGCGCCTTGCCGAGCAAATACGGCGCGTTCGACATGCTCTCCATTCCGCCGGACAGCACGATCTCGGCCGAGCCCGCGTTGATGATGTCGTGGGCCAGCATGGTCGCTTTCATGCCGGAGCCGCAGACCTTGTTGATGGTGGTGGCGCCGGTGGCGTCCGGCAGTTTGGCGCCGCGCGCCGCCTGTCGCGCCGGCGCCTGTCCCTGGCCGGCCGACAGCACGTTGCCCATGAACACTTCGTCGATCCGCTCGGGTGCGAGTTTGGCGCGTTCCAGCGCCGCGCCGATCACGTGCGAACCGAGCTTGTGGGCGCTAAAGGGCGCGAGCTCACCCATGAAACGGCCAAGCGGGGTGCGGGCGGCGGACAGGATGACGACGGGATCGGAGGTGGCCATGGCGGTACTCCCAGGGGCATTGGGTTGATAAGATTATGAACATCATATGATGCGCTGCAAAAATTGCAACGGACGATCTCATGAAAATGAGTGGATCACGCCATGAGAAAATCTCGCGTTCGGATGAGCTGAATTGATCCGTTCGCCAGGGCAGGTGGTCCGCGAAGCGGCGCTGCGCTATTCCAGCCCGTCGAGCGCCGTCTTGATGGCGCCCTGGAACGCGTTGATATCGCCGAGCTCGTGGCCGAGCAGCAGCGCCAGCCGGGTCAGGAACAGCGCCTCGCGCTCCGGTCCTGCCGAATCGATGGCCGTCGCCAGCGTCTCGTAGGCGGTCTCGAAATCCGCTGATGGCATCGTGCTCATGCTCTGGCCCTCCCGAGGCACAGGGCGGTGGTCCGCAGCACCTCATTTGTGGCGATCGTTTTCCATCGCCCGGCGACATGCAGGTCGGGACGCAACAGATAAAGCGTGCCGGGAGTCGCTGCGTAGAGGCGAGCAATCTCGCCGTCGGCGTCGCTGATGTGACTGGTTCCGATTAGGAGTGCCGCAAGGCGCTTGTCCGTGTTGCGAAGCCGGTCGAGGAGCATGATGTCGTCGGTGGACGGCGCACCTTGGCAGAACAGGATAGCAGTCATGCCGATCCCGGCTTGATCCAGCAGGTAGCTCCCATCGGGCAGTTTGGCGTTTGGTGCCACGCTGCCGCAGGCGGGCCCGCTGGCAAACTCGGTATCTCTGATGGCATAGGGTGTCAGCGGGCTATCGGAATAAGTGTAGGGCTGCATCTGCCGGGGATTGGCGAGGCCGCGCGGGAATTCGTGCTTCAGGCTTAGCGAGAGCGCAGCCTCGCGCGCCAGCCGCCAGCCACGCGTCGGCGGCGTCATGAAGCGCGTGCTCTTGGTGGCATTGGCGAACACGTCCAGCGTGGCGCCGCGACGCTCCGGCGTGTAGCTGTCGAGTAGCCGGTCGTCGGCCTCGCCGTTGAGGACGAGCGCCAGCTTCCAGCCGAGATTTTCAGCGTCGGCGAGGCCATTGTTGAGGCCGCGGACGCCAAAAATCGGCACGATGTGCGCGGCGTCGCCGATGAAGAACACCCGGCCATGCCGGTAATCGTCGAGGCACAGCGTGTTGGCGGAATAGACGCTCCACCATTCCAGTTCCCACGGCTTGTCGTGGCCGATATCGCCAAGGATGGCGCCGACCCGGGCGCGAATGTTGTCCTCGCGCATCGCCTCCTGTTCGCTCTCGCCTTCGCGAAGCTGGTAGTCGACGCGCCAGATGCTTTCCGGCTGTTTGTGGATCAGCACCGTGCCGCCGGGATTGCCGCTCGGCTCAAAGAACGCGCGGCGCTCGGTCGGAAAATCGTGATCCATGCGGATATCCGCGATCACATAGCGGCCTTCGTAATTGTCGCCCTTCATGCGCAACCCGAGCTGCGATCGGATCGGCGAGCGCGCGCCGTCGGCGGCCAGCACATAGTCGGCGTCGAGGCGGTAGTTGCCGGCGGGCGAGGCGATGCCGATCGAAACGCCGTCCGCACCGGGCTTGATGTCGGAAAGCTCGCTCTGCCAGCGCATGTCGATCAGGTCGCAGGCCGCGACCGCGTCATGCAGATATTGCTCGATATACTGTTGCTGCAGATTATACATCGGCAGATATTTTTCATTCGGCGGATGCGGCATCTCGAGCCGGAAGATCTGCTGGCCGCGGTAGTAGCTGCGCCCGTAGCGCCAGCCCAGCGACTTTTCCAGGAAGGGCGCGACCGCCCCAATCCGCTCCAGGATGTGCATGCTTGGCCGGGCGATGCAGAGCGCGCGGCTGCCGTCATTGAAAGTATCCTTGCGATCGATCAGCACGCTGCGGATGCCGTACCGCGCCAATACCAAGGCCGCGGTCATGCCGATCGGACCGGCGCCGACGATCGCAACGGGATGGCGAACGGCCACGCCGTACAGCTCGGGGACGCGCCGCGCGGGGAAGTGCGGATAGTTGAAATAGAGCGAATCCAGCGGCCCTTTGCCGGCAGGTCTCATGCTTCCCTCCGCCTATCGCTTCCGGTCGAGAAAACCCTGCATCATCTGCCGAGGCTCGCCGGTCAGGAAGGATTGCCCGAACACGCCGACGCTGAGATTGACGGACTCGGTCAGCGGCAGTTCTTCCCATTGCCGCAGCAGCGCCTTCTGCGAACGCAGCGCTTCCGGTCCGCATTCGAGCAAGGCCTTGACCGTATGCTCGACCGCGTCATCGAGGCCGCCCGGCGGCGCGACCTTGTCGACCAGGCCCCAAGCCAGCGCCGTCGGGGCGTCGATATTTTCCGCCGTCATGACGAGCCAGCGGGCGCGGCCCCAGCCGACCAGCCGCGGCAATAGTGCTGCGTGGATCACCGAGGGGATGCCGACCTTGACCTCGGGCATGCCGAAATGGGCGTCG
>JACDAG010000029.1 GCA_013695565.1 Bradyrhizobium sp. | reverse complement strand
GCCCTGCCGCAAGCGGGAGAGGGAGCGCAGTCCCTTCGTGGTCGCTATTCGAGCTAGTCTCGTCCCGCGCTAATTCGGTGAAACCGAAAACGGTCCGATCATGTTTCAGCGCCCGCCACCGAGTGTGACGAGCGCTGATTTTATCGGACTTTTCGATATTTGGCGCGAAGCCGAGGCTTAATGCATCGCCGTGGAGCTGAGCTCCTGCTGGATGCTCTTGAAGTGATCGAGCCGCTCGATGGCGCGGTCGAGTTCGGAGCCTTCCTTTTCGGAAAGCTTGGCTTCCATTTCGGAAATCGTCTCGGCGAACAGCGCGCGGTCGAGATCCTGCGTCGAGGTGGCGACGTCGGCGAGCACGGTGAGGCCCTTCTCCGACATCTCGGCAAGGCCGCCGAGCACGATGACTTTCTGATGGGTACCGCCGCTGGTGATGGTCAGGATGCCCGGACGGATCGCGGCGACAACCGGCGCGTGTCCGGCCAGCACGCCGAAATCGCCTTCCACGCCGGGAACGTCAACCTGATCAACCTCGCCGGAGAAGGCGAGTTTTTCGGGTGAAACCAGATCGAAGTGGAAGGTGGCCATGGATAACCTGCGAATAGTTTAAGTGGCGAGTAGCGAATGGCGAGTAGCGAATGGTGAAGACGAATATTTTCTATTCGCCACTCCCTATTCGCCATTCGCCTCTTAGGCCGCTTCAGCCGCGAGCTTCTTGCCCTTCTCGACGGCTTCTTCGATGTTGCCGACCATGTAGAACGCCGCTTCCGGCAGATGGTCGTACTTGCCGTCGCAGATGGCGCGGAAACCCTTGATGGTGTCGGCGAGGTCGACGAACTTGCCCGGCGAACCCGTGAACACTTCGGCGACGAAGAACGGCTGCGACAGGAAGCGCTCGATCTTGCGGGCGCGGGCCACCGCGATCTTGTCCTCTTCGGAGAGTTCGTCCATGCCGAGAATGGCGATGATATCCTGCAGCGACTTGTAGCGCTGCAACACCTGCTGAACCATACGCGCCGTGTCGTAGTGCTCCTGGCCGACGACCAGCGGGGACAGCATGCGTGAGGTCGAGTCGAGCGGATCCACCGCCGGGTAGATGCCCTTTTCCGAGATCGCGCGGTTCAACACCGTGGTCGCGTCCAAATGGGCGAACGAGGTTGCGGGCGCCGGATCGGTCAAGTCGTCGGCCGGCACGTAGATCGCCTGCACCGAGGTGATCGATCCCTTATGCGTGGTGGTGATGCGCTCCTGCAGCGCGCCCATGTCGGTGGCGAGCGTCGGCTGATAACCCACGGCGCTCGGAATACGACCCAAGAGCGCCGACACCTCGGAGCCTGCCTGGGTGAAGCGGAAGATGTTGTCGACGAAGAACAGCACGTCCTGGCCCTGATCGCGGAAATGCTCGGCGACGGTCAGACCGGTGAGGCCGACGCGGGCGCGAGCGCCCGGGGGTTCGTTCATCTGACCGAACACCAGCGCGCATTTCGACTTCACGTTCGGATCGGGATTGTGAGGATCGGCGTTGACCTTGGATTCGATGAACTCGTGATAAAGGTCGTTGCCTTCGCGGGTTCGCTCGCCGACGCCGGCGAACACCGAGTAACCGCCGTGCGCCTTCGCGACGTTATTGATCAGTTCCTGAATCAGCACGGTCTTGCCGACGCCGGCGCCGCCGAACAGGCCGATCTTGCCGCCCTTGGCGTAGGGCGCCAAGAGGTCGACGACCTTGATGCCGGTGACGAGAATTTCAGCTTCGGTGGACTGATCGGTGTAGCTCGGCGCTTCCGCATGGATCGGACGCAGGCCTTCCGACACCACCGGGCCGGCTTCATCGATCGGTTCGCCGATCACGTTGATGATGCGGCCGAGCGTGCCGGCGCCGACCGGCACCATGATCGGCGCGCCAGTATCGGTAACCTTGCCGCCGCGGACCAGCCCCTCGGTGGTGTCCATGGCGATGGTGCGCACCGTGGATTCGCCGAGATGCTGGGCGACTTCAAGCACCAGACGGTTACCATTGTTGGTAGTCTCAATCGCGTTCAGAATGGCGGGCAGATGCCCTTCGAACTGCACGTCGACGACGGCGCCGATGACCTGGGTGATGTGTCCGGTCTGGTTTGCTGGTGCGGCCATAAAATTCTCTCCTTCGAATTCTTGTCTTAAGGAAGTCCGTCAGGGTGTCGCGCGAATGGCTAGAGTGCCTCGGCGCCGGAGATGATTTCGATCAGCTCCTTGGTAATCTGGGCCTGACGGGTTCGGTTATAGATCAGGGTCTGCTTGCGGATCATGTCGCCGGCGTTGCGGGTGGCGTTGTCCATCGCGCTCATCTGCGCGCCGTAGAACGAGGCGTTGTTTTCCAGCAGCGCACGGAAGATCTGCACCGCGAGATTGCGCGGCAACAGCCGCGTCAGGATCTCGTCTTCTTCCGGCTCATAATCGTAAGACGTCGACGGACCGGCATTGGCGGCCGGCGCTTCCACCACCAGCGGGATGATCTGCTGCGCGGTCGGGATCTGCGAGATCACCGATTTGAAGCGCGAATAGAACAGCGTCGCGATGTCGAACTCGCCCTTCTCGAAACGATCGACCACCGCTTCGGCAACCGACCGGCCGTTCTCGAAACCGAGCGCGCGCACACGCATCTCGATCGTCGGGAGCATGAGGCGATCGTAATTGCGGCGAAGCTGGTCGGCGCCCTTGCGGCCGACGCACTGAATCTTGACTTCCTTGCCGTCGGCGAGGAGGCGGTTGATGTGCTCGCGCGCGAGACGAACGATCTGCGAGTTGAAAGAGCCGCAAAGCCCGCGCTCGGCCGTGCAAACGATTAGCAGGTGGGTCTTGTCCTGGCCGGTGCCGCCCAGCAAGCGCGGCGCGCCGTCACTGCCGGCAACACTTGCCGCGATGTTGCCGAGCACCGCGTCAATGCGCTGTGCGTAGGGACGCGCAACCTCGACCGCCTGCTGCGCGCGGCGCAGTTT
>JACDAG010000992.1 GCA_013695565.1 Bradyrhizobium sp. | reverse complement strand
TCCCTGCGAACGCAGGGACCCATAATCCCGGTCATCTTTGTTGAAAGAATCGATCGCCCCTTGTGCTAAGCAACGACGGCCGCGGCGTATGGGTCCCCTGCGTTCGCAGGGACGACGGTGAGAGCATCAGATGAATTTGCGTGTCTGGGAAAACCCCTGGCGCTTGATGCTGGCCGTCAATGCCGCCGTGCTGATCGGGGTATTCTTCCACAAGATCACGCTGCCGCCGTTCGTCCCCTATATTCATCTGCTGGTCGATTATCATTTCGGCTTCACCAAGCGCGCGCTGATCGGCGCGGTGGTGGCGCTGTTCACCACAAAAGTGCCGGTATGGCTGGTGTTTGCGCTCAGCGGCGCGGTCTGGCTCATCACCGCGGGGTTATTTGCAAAACTATTCAGGCGGACGTTCGGCTTCGACAATGCGCATTGGCCGCTGTTCGTGTTTATGGCGGGCTCGCCGTTCTTCCTGAAGAATTTCATGCACACGCTCGGGCATTTCGACATCTATGGATGCTTGTTCGCCGTCGTGCTGCTGCTGATCCCGGCGCGCTCGCTGGCCTACGTTCTTCTCGCCACATTGTTCTCGATGATCCTCGTGCTGATCCACCACATCCATCTGCTGATGTACGTGCCCGTCATCACCGCCATCGTGGTACTGCGCTATTATCTGGTGCGGGGTGCGAGCCGCACCAGCGTGGTCACCGGCATCGCCGCGCTGACGGCCATCGGCATTCTTTTTGTCGCCGCGCAGTTCCTTGGAACGATGGCCGTGCCCGAAGCTGACTTCGTCGGCTACCTGCAGAGCCGTATGGCCGACCCTGCCCGCACCAACCTGCTGAGCTTTGCGTATATCTGGTATCAGCCGTTAGCGAAGGAGATTGCCGACACCTGGGGGCGCCTGCCGCATAATCTTCTGGGGTTTCCCGTTTTCGCGCTGCTGATCTGGCTGCACACGCCGCTATGGCGCTATTTTTCGAATTTGATCGCTGCCCTTTCGGTCGACGCGCATCGCCGCATCGTCATCTCGGCGATAACCATCGTAAGCCTGGCCTATCTGATCATGTTCGTGATGGTGTTCGATTACTCGCGCTGGATTTCGAATTGGGCGGTTTGCCTGTTCCTAATCCTGCATGCGGTGAAGACCCTGCCGGCGTCGCGCGAGGTGGCGCTGATATCGACCGACGATCGTAAAACCAAAATCTTTGGCTGGATCGTCACGCTGATCCCACGCGTCGGAATCGTACGGCCGTTCTAGATTGACGCGTTTTCTTCATGCGAGCCGGTGCCCACTTCGCTCGAAAACGCTGCCGCTAACGAACTCTGCGCACCCGCACATACAACGCGCCCTCGCCGCCATGGCCGATATGGGCTTCCTCGAAGCCAACCACGAGCGAGCGGAATTCCGGCAGGCTCAGCCATTGCGGCACCTGGCGGCGCAGCACGCCGCGCTCGGCTTCGGCGCCGCCCACTTTGCCCTTGCCGGTAATCACGAGCACGAAGGTCAGGCCGTCGCTGTGCGCGCGCTGCAGGAAGGTGAGCAGCACGCGATGCGCGCGGATCTGCGTCATGCCGTGCAGATCGAGTCTTGCATCGATTTCCTTCCGGCCACGTGACAGCTGCGAGCGCTCGCGGCGCCCGATCGGCGCCAGCGGCGGCGGTTCCGGTTTTGATGGGGGAATGATGCGCGGCGACGGCATCGGCTTCGGCGAAGCAACTGGCCTCGGAGCGGTATCGGTCTCCGCTTCGGGCGATGCGGCCGGTGGCTTCAAGGCGCGGTGCCGCTTGCGCAGCGGCTTGACCTGTTTGGCCACGCTTTCCCACAGCGCACGGTCTTCTTCGCTCAAGCCTCGCTTGCGCCGCGGCGGCACCGGCAGTTCGGGGATCGAGCTGGAAGTCCGGCGTTTCATCGACGGTGGCGATAGCGGCGGATGTGACGGTGGCGGGGCGTTTCGAAAGCCGGTTTGACATTGGGCCGGGCCGCCGGCAGCGGCACCGGTTTGACCACGGCCGCTTGCGCCGCCGAGGCGGGTGCAGGCGGCGTCGCGGCGGGAGCGGCGTTCTTCGGATCCTTCGGCGCGTCCTTCAATGGGTCGACCTGCGGAAACAGCTTTGCGATTTTCTCGGACGGCCTCGCGTCCGGTACCGGCATCCGTCGCGCGCGCGCGGCAGGATCGAGGCTCTTCGGTAGCAGCATGACAAAGCGCATGCTGTGGCGGAAGCGGCCGGCCGTCTTGCCGGCTTCGACCCCGGCGCCGAGATAGAGATCGGCGCGGGCGGGCCCGACGATCGCCGATCCCGTGTCCTGTGCGATCATCAGCCGACGAAACGGCGTCCTGGATGTTTCGGTTTCGATCGGCAGCTCGCCCTCGATGAAAAACGGCGTGCCGTAGACATGCAGCGCCTTGTCGACCGCGATCGAGCGGCCCGGCGTCAGCGAAACGCCCTGCGCCCCGACGGGCTCGTCCTTGTCGGAGAGCTGTACCTCGCGGAAGAAGACATAGGACCGGTTCTGGCGCCGTAACTCGTTGGCACCGTCGGGGTTCGCCGTCATCCACTCCCGGATCTTCTGCATCGACATCTGATCCCTGGGGATGATGTTGCGTTCGATCAGGATGCGGCCGACCGGCGTATAGGGATAACCATTATGCGCATCGTAATTGATGCGAACGGTCGAACCATCGTCGAGGCTGACCCGCGCCGAGCCCTGGATCTGCGAGAACAGCAGATCGGTCTGGTCCTTCAGCCAGCAGATTTCGAGGCCACGGCCTTCAATCGCACCGTCCTCGATCTCGGCGCGATCGTAATAGGGCACCAGCTTGCGACGGCCGATCTTGCGAAACACCTTGCCCCCGTTGGGCAGGCCGACCGCGCTCTGCGTGATGCCGCGGACGAACAGATTGGATGGCCGGCGATAGACCGGCACCTTGTAGACCTCGTTCTCCGTCCGCGAGCCGTCGACGATCGGCTCGTAATAGCCGGTGACGAAACCCTCGGGCTCGCCGAGCCGCGAGATCCGTAAGGGGAGAAAGTGTTCTTCGAAAAAGGCCTTCGCCCCGGCGCTGTCGGGTAGTTCCTGACTTCTTGCGATACGGCAGGGATCGCGCAGCGAGGTTCCCAGCGCTTTCGGCTCGGACGGCGGCTTGGTTTGCGCTGCTATCGGCTTGCAGCTGTCGCGAAAGGTCTTGTAGGCGGCGAGATGATCGTCCGCGCTCCAACCGGTGATGTCGGACCACGCGACCGGCGCGTATTGGGCGCCGGTGATCTGAAGCGGCAACTCCAGCTCCGGATATGGAAGGGGTCGAGCGGATGCCGGTGGCGGCGGGGGCAAATGCGATCGCGCGCGGCGCGCGGCAAAAGCATCCAGGGGAGCCAGTGACAACGCGATAGCG
>JACDAG010000959.1 GCA_013695565.1 Bradyrhizobium sp. | reverse complement strand
GCCCTGCGCCAGGCGGCTTTCCAGCTGATTGCCCTTCAGCCATTCCGTCATCAGGCCGACGATGGGCTCCGCCGTCGCGCCGAACTCGCTCGAGCTCGCGCCGGCGACGCCGGCCATGTTGCGGGCGGCTTCGGCTACCGCGGCGCCGAGGGCAAGATCCGCGCCGCCTGCTACGCCCGTGAGCGCAAGATCCCGTTCTTCGGCATCTGCTTCGGCATGCAGATGGCCGTCATCGAAGCCGCGCGCAATCTCGTCGGCATCGAGGACGCCAATTCCACCGAGTTCGGCCCGACCAAGGAGCCGCTGGTCGGCCTGATGACGGAATGGTTGCGCGGCAACGAACTCGAGAAGCGGACCAGGTCCGGAGATCTCGGCGGCACCATGCGTCTCGGCGCCTATCCGGCGGTGCTGAACCGCGGCAGCCGGGTGTCGGAAGTCTACGGCGGCGCCACCGAGATTTCGGAACGCCACCGTCATCGCTACGAGGTCAACACCGCCTACAAGAATCGCCTCGAACAGCACGGCCTGCGCTTCTCGGGTCTGTCGCCTGATGGCGTGCTGCCGGAGATCGTCGAGTATGAAGACCATCCCTGGTTCATCGGCGTGCAATTCCATCCCGAACTGAAATCGCGTCCGTTCGAACCGCATCCGCTGTTCGCCTCGTTCATTCAGGCCGCGGTGGTGCAGTCGCGGCTGGTGTGATGCGTTCCGCGGTGCGACGCTCTTTCGCCCGCCCAACCTAGCAGCTGGAGCGTCACAGGATGATTACGTGTTATCTGCGCTACCAGATCCGTATGGACAAGGTCGCCGAGTTCGAAGCCTATGGCGCCATGTGGATCGAGCTGTTGCCGCGGTTCGGCGGCACGCATCACGGATACTTCCTGCCATCCGAAGGTGAAAGTGACGTCGCTTTGGCGATGTTCAGCTTTCCGAGCCTTGCTGCTTATGAACAGTACCGCAAGGATGCTGCCGCCGATCCGGCCGCGCAGAAGGCGGTGGCTTTTGCAAAAGAGACGCGCTGCTTCATCCGTTTTGAACGATCGTTTTTCCGACCTTTGTTCCCGAAGTCAGCCTAGACCGTGGCTGGTGTGATGCTGCGGCGTCTCCGCCTTTGACGAAAGCGCCAATTGTTGCGACAAACCGCTTCCGTTACCTGCAAGAGCAATAAATCAGGGAGTGAAGCCGATGATTATGGAAATGCGTGTCTATCGCTGTCTGCCGGGCCGTCTGCCGGCGCTGATGAAGCGCTTCGATACGCTGACGTTGAAATTGTGGGAGAAGCACGGCATCAAGCAGGCCGGCTTCTACACGACGCTGATCGGAACCTCCAACCAGGAACTGACCTATTTCGTCGCCTGGGATTCGCTCGCTGATCGCGAAAAGAAATGGACGGCATTCCAGTTCGATCCCGATTGGGTCGCCGGCCGCGCCAAGAGCGAAGAGGACGGCCAGATCATCGACAATATCGTCAGTCAGTTGCTGGTGCCGACGGCGTTTTCGTCGGTAAAGTAACCGGCGCGCAACCCTGACATTCCGGGGTTAATCACGGTTGATCCCTGAGCATTTTCTGGCAAGAAAATGCTAGGGTCTTTGCATTGCACGTATCCTGGTCGCAAAACCGGTACCCACTTTTTGCGGGATACGTGCGTGGCGCGGACCGGCATGGTCCGCGCTGAACAAAGGAAATACCCTTGAGCGCCAATCTTTCTGCAGCTTCCGTTGTGACGGCCGGCTCGGTCAAATTCGGCAACCACTTGCCGATTTCGATCATCGCGGGGCCATGCCAGCTCGAAAGCCGCAGCCATGCGCTCGAGGTGGCGTCCGCGTTGAAGGAGATCGCGGGCCGTCTCAACATCGGGCTCGTGTACAAAACCTCGTTCGACAAGGCCAACCGGAGCAGCGGAGCGGCGCCACGCGGCATCGGGCTCGCGCAAGCCTTGCCGATCTTCGCCGAGATCCGTTCCTCGCTCGGATTGCCAGTGCTCACCGACGTGCACGAATCGTCGCAATGCGCCGAGGTGGCGCAGGCCGTGGACGTCTTGCAGATCCCGGCCTATTTGTGCCGGCAGACCGACCTGCTGCTGGCGGCGGCGGCGACCGGCAAGGTCGTCAACGTCAAGAAGGGGCAATTCCTGGCGCCGTGGGACATGGCCAACGTCGTCAACAAGATCACCGGCGGCGGCAACCCCAACGTGCTGGTCACCGAGCGCGGCGCGTCCTTTGGCTACAACACGCTGGTATCCGACATGCGCGCGCTGCCGATCATGGCGCGCACCGGCGCCCCCGTTATTTTCGATGCCACCCATTCGGTGCAGCAGCCGGGCGGGAAGGGCACTTCATCGGGCGGCGAGCGCGAATTCGTGCCGGTGCTCGCCCGCGCCGCGGTCGCGGTCGGCGTCGCCGGCGTCTTCATCGAAACCCATCCCGACCCAGATCAGGCGCCGTCCGACGGACCCAACATGGTGCCGCTGCGCGAATTCGAGGCATTGGTGAAAACCCTGATGGGGTTCGACGCGCTCGCCAAAAGCACGGCGCGCTGATGGCGCGGACCGTGCCGTGACCGTAGCCGCCAACCGCCTGCCGCCGGCTCTTAACATCATCGCGCTTGCGACCTTTGCGGCCAGCCTGTCGGCCCGCGCGCTCGATCCCGTCCTGCCGCATGTCGCCGAGGATTTTGGCGTCAGCATCGCGACTGCCGCCGGTTTTGCCGCCGTGTTTGCCTTCACTTTTGCGATCATCCAGCCAGTGCTCGGCGCCACCGCCGATATCTTTGGCAAGGCGCGGTTGATGATCATCTGCCTGGTGCTGCTGGGCCTCGCCAATATTCTCGGCGCCATGGCGACGTCGTTCCCGGAATTATTTGCAACGCGGATTCTCGCCGGCATCGGCTCCGGCGGAGTGTTTCCGATTGCATTGGGGCTGACCAGCGATCTCGTCGGTCCCGAGAAGCGCCAGCTCGCGATCGGGCGCACGCTGATGGGCTCGATGTCGGGAAACCTGCTCGGCGCGTCGTTCTCCGGATTGATCGGCGATATCATGGGCTGGCGCGGCGTGCTCGCAATCCTCGGCGCGCTGGTCGTGCTGGCGGCGGTTGCGGTGGCGGCCGGATTTCGCGGCGCTGATCTCAAGCATCCGCCGCGGACCAGTCTCTCCGCACTCGTTCATGGCTACCGCACCATCTTTACCAACCCGAACGCGCGCATCTGCTACGCGGCCGTGTTTATCGAAGGCTGCTGCGTGCTCGGCCTGTTTCCCTTCATCGCCGCGTTCCTGTTCGAACTCGGCGAAACCTCGCTCTCGATTGCCGGCATCGTGATCGCCGGCTTTGCGGTCGGCGGCTTGTTCTACACCATGACGATTTCGCGCTTCCTCCCCAAGATCGGAGTCAAGGGCATGATGCTGGCGGGCGCCACGCTGGTGGCGGTGCAACTGGTCGCGGTCGCGACGGGGCCGCAATGGAAGCTCCAGGCCCTGAGTTTGTTGTTCATGGGCTGGGGATTCTACATGATCCACGGCTGCCTGCAGGTATTTGCCAGCGAGCTGTCGGTGGAAGCGCGCGCCACCGCGCTGTCGCTGCATTCGTTCTTCTTCTTCATGGGCCAGACGCTCGGTCCGATCGCCTACGGCTTCGGCATCCAGCATACCGGCAAGGTCCCGACCTTGCTGACGGCCGCAGCGATCATGGTTGCGCTCGGAATTGTCTGTGCGCGCTGCTTGCGGCAGACCCGGCCGGCGGATGCGCGGCCGGGCTAGCTTCGTATCGGGATTTCCCCGGTGGGGCGGAGCGTTGCTATTCCATCTTGATCCCGGCGTCGGTGATCACCTTGCTCCAGCGCGCGATTTCCTCCGCAACGAAGGTGCGGAATTCCTCCGGCGTGCTGCCCATGGGCACGATGCCTTGCTCGACCAGTTTGGCCTGCAATGCCGGATCGGCGAGCGCCTTCCTGGCTTCCGCCGAGACGCGGTCGACGATCTCTTTCGGCGTGCCCGCCGGTGCGATGATTCCGGCCCAGGTGCCGGACACGAAATCCGGCACGCCCTTTTCCGCCATCGTCGGCGCGTCGGACGCCGCCGGAATGCGTTCTTTCGCGGTGACGACGATCGCCTTTGCATTCCCGGAACGGACCTGCGGCATCAGCGGGCCCACGATGTCGAACATCACGTTGATCTGCCCGCCGACGGTATCCTGCAGCGCGCCGGCCGTGCCCTTGTAGGGAATGTGCTGCATCTTGATACCAGTGCGGCTCATGAACATTTCCATCGTGAGATGGGCCGCGGCGCCGATGCCGCTCGACGCAAAACTGAGCTCACCGGGCTTGGCCTTCGCGAGCGCGATCAGCTCCTTCAAATTGTTCGCCTTCACGGAAGGGTGCGCGATCATGATCAGCGGCGCGACACTCATCAGCGAGACGTAAGTGAAGTCCTTCGTCGTGTCGTAGGGCAGTTTGGGATTGAGCGTCGCGTTGGCCGCATGCGCCGCGATCGCGGTGCCGAAGGTGTAACCGTCTGGGGCGGCCTTGGCGACGACGTCGGTGCCGATGATGGCGTTGGCGCCGGGCTTGTTCTCGAACACGATGGGCTGGCCGAGCGCCTCGGAGATCTTTTGCCCGACCAGGCGGGCCATCAGATCGGTGTAGCCGCCCGGCGTGTAGGGGACGACCATGCGGATCGACCGGTTCGGCCAGCCTTGCGCCAGCGCGCTGCTCGTGCAGGTGAGCAGAACGGCAAACGCCGCAAGCGCGCGGAATGGATATTTCATGATGTCGTTTCCTCAACAGTGCCAGCGTCTCAGATGCGCGGCGCTTCCTGCGGGCAGACTTACATCATATGGATGTGGGCGAGATAGGTGTGCGGCGACGTTCCTGGTGCGCAAAGCGCATGGCGCTATTTTCCCATCGCCTCCGCCAGCAACGCCTGCGCCTGCTTCGTCGCCTCGGCAAATGACGGCAGTTGCGGCGCGCGCTGGGTGAAGCATTTCTTGTAGGCGTCTTCGCCTTGTTGGCGCAGATCGCCGAGCTTGTTGTAGGCCTTCCGGTTGATCCGGTTGGACTGGAGATCGTCGGCGGCCTTCTCGGCCTTCTTGTTGTAGTCAGCCTGGATCGCACTGCAGGCCGGAACCTGCACCTTGGGTTTGATCGATCCATAGGCGGCATAAACCTTGCCATTCGCCAGCACTGAAACGAACACTTCGTCCGCGGCATCAGGGATGGCGTCCTGGGTTCGCGCTGCCAGCATCGCAAAGGCGAATGTGGCGGTGGCCGGCTTGGCGATCGGCAGTTCGTTGAATTTCACCACCGCAGCATCGGTCGGAATCGCCTGGGTGTAGAAGCTTTCGTCCTTGAGTGCTGCGCTGATCTGTTGCGGCACGTTCTTGATCTTCTTGCCCCACCAATCCTTGTGCGCGCGCAGCCAGCGCTCGAACAGCGACTGCGTCGTGATGATGATATGCGACTTCGGTGCGAAATATTTGCCGTCGCGGCCGTTCTGGCCGGCCTGCTCGCCGTTGTCCCCCAATTCGGAGTCGAAGCGTACGGCGTCGAGCAGGCCAAAGCCCATATCGCCCTCGGATAAGGCATCGAGATTGAGCTTGGCCGGCCCGAATCCCTTGCGACCGGTTTCGGCGACGATCGGCGCGAGCTTCGCCAGCAGGTCGGCGCGTATCGATTCCGCGGCTTCGAAGGCTTCGTGGGCTTTTTTATCGTTGTACAATTTCGTGATTTTCGCGATCGCGGCATCGCGGGCCGCGATGTAGCGGTCCTCGGGCGAGGGTTGTGCCGCGAAAGCACTCGAAAGTAAAGTATCAGAACGACGCACGGCGCGGCGGCTACTCTGATGATGGCGGAGAGCGCTTTTTGCATGTGCGGTGGTCGGAATTAGCTGCCGTTCGGTTCAACCCCGGCCGCGATAGGGTGCCACGCCCTGGTCGGGGATCCACACGCCTTTCGGAAGCCTTCCGGTCTGCCAGAATACGTCGATCGGGATGCCGCCGCGCGGATACCAGTAACCGCCGATGCGCAGCCATTTCGGCTTGATCTCGGCCGCGATGCGCTTGCCGATGGAGACCGTGCAATCCTCATGGAAGGCGCCGTGATTGCGAAAACTCGCGACATAGAGTTTCAGCGACTTGGATTCGAGCAGCCACTGGCCGGGCACATAGTCGATCATCAGATGGGCGAAATCCGGCTGTCCGGTGACCGGGCAGAGCGAGGTGAACTCGGGTGCCGTGAACCGGACGACATAGTTGGTATCGGCCTGTGGATTAGGCACACGGTCGAGTTTGGCCTTTTCGGGGCTGCCGGGCCATTCCACGGCGCGGCCGAGCTGCAATGATTTTTTGGCCATACTGATCGTCCTGTTACGACCGCTGACATGGACGCATCAGGCGAGGCCGTCAACCGTCAGCGCGATGCGGGATTGGCAAGAAACTGCGCCAGCGCCATTCGCTCAGTCGCATCCTCGATCCCGCGCATCGACATCCACAGCCCCGGAAACATCTCTGCGGGATCGGCGAGGAAGGCTTCCAGACGCGGCGTGTCCCAGCGCAGCCCGTTACCACGTGCCTTGCGCAACGCCGGCGAGTAGTCGAAGCCGGGATCACTCCCGACTGCACGTCCAACCACGCCGCTAAGATTGGGCCCGGGCAGGCCGCGTTCAGCCGGATCAAGGCTGTGGCAGGCGCGGCAAGGCGTGAACAGTCGCGCGCCATCCTCCTCCGCCAACGCGGGCGCCGAAGCCAGCATCGGCAGCAGCAACAAACCGAAAAGCAATTTCACGCAGGCGTCACCGTCTGGATCATGACCAGGCGGTTATTGCCGGACTCGCCGCCCCAAGTTTCGCCGGGCTTGCCGTCGAGCTGCCGCACATTTGCTCCCGTCTTGTCGCTCGGGAATGCGTTGAATTTCTCGGTCACGGGATCGAAGCGAACGATGGCGTTGGCGCCGAAATCGGTCAGCCACACCTTGTCTTTGTCGTCGACATAGACCGCATAGGTGCGCGGATTGTCGCCCGGCAGCTTCCAGGCCTTCCACGAACCGTCGGCGGGATCATGCATCGACACGTTGCCGCTGTTCCATTCGCTGACCCAGATTCGGCCCTTGGAATCCGACCACACCCGGCGTGCGCCTTGATTGGGTGTCGGCGGCTCCACGACGGCGGCATTGCCGGTCGCCGGATCGATTCTCGCGATGTGATTGCCCGCGAGCGAGGCGTACCAGATGTCGCCCTTTGGCGTGATGGTCATGCCATAGGTGCCACGGCCGCGCGGTGATTTGAACACGGTCATGTCGCCCGATTTCGGGTCGAGCCGGCCATAGATGCCGGACTGGCCGGTGAACCAGTAGATGCCGTTTTTGTCGAACACGGCGGTGTTGAGGTTGGCGTAGGCCTCCTTTTCGGGCAGGCGGAACAGCGTCACCTTGTGGTCTTGCGGGTCGACGCGGGCGATCGCGTTCTGCCCGCCCTCGGTCACCCAGGGCGCGCCGTCGGGGCCGATGATGACGCCGTGGGGCGCCGCACCCTTGCCGAGATCGACCAGCTTGTAGGATCCGTCGCGCGGATCGAGCCGCCCCAGCGTGCCATTGCGCTGGCCGCAGAACCACATGGTGCCATCGGGCGCGGCCGTGACGTCGCGCGAGCCCATGCCTGCTGCGACCGGATAATATTTGACTCGGAACGGGCTCTCCTGGGCGCCCGCATGGCGCGCAAGGGCCGGTGTGGCTAAAATTCCGGCAGCGGAAGTTCTTAGAAACTGGCGGCGATTCATGGCGTTACCCCGGTTCTTGAACGAGAAGGTTCGGACGCGAAGATCAACCTGAGTACAGCATAGTCTTACCACATCGGCCCGTCAGGCGAAGCCGGCACACTAACCGTTCACATTTGGTTGCTTGCCGTGTAAGACGCGCCCAATTCCAGCCCAAACCACCAGGGAAGTGCAAGACATGACCGCCATCGTCGACATCATCGGCCGCGAAATCCTCGATAGCCGTGGCAATCCCACGGTTGAAGTCGATGTGGTGCTGGAAGACGGTTCGACCGGCCGCGCCGCGGTGCCCTCGGGCGCCTCCACCGGCGCCCATGAGGCGATGGAACTGCGGGACGGCGACAAGAAGCGTTATCTCGGCAAGGGCGTGCTGAAGGCGGTCGAGGCCGTCAACGGCGAAATCTTCGAAGCATTGAGCGACCGCGCGGTTGAGGAACAGGTCCAGATCGACCAGGTCATGATCGATCTCGACGGCACGCCTAACAAGAGCCGGTTGGGGGCCAACGCCATCCTCGGCGTTTCGCTGGCCTGCGCGAAAGCGGCCGCGGAATCATTCGACATGCCGCTCTATCGCTATGTCGGCGGCACCTCGGCGCGGACCTTGCCGGTGCCGATGATGAACATCATCAACGGCGGCGCGCACGCCGACAACCCGATCGACTTCCAGGAATTCATGATCATGCCGGTCGGAGCTCCGACGTTTTCGGAAGGCCTGCGCATGGGCGTCGAGGTGTTCCAGACGCTGAAGAAGGCGCTGCACGACGCCGGCCACAACACCAATGTTGGCGATGAAGGCGGTTTCGCGCCGAACCTGAAGTCGGCGGACGAGGCGCTCGGCTGGGTGGTGAAGGCTATCGAAGCCGCCGGCTACAAGCCCGGTGAAGACGTCGCACTGGCGCTCGATCCGGCCTCGACCGAGTTCTTCAAGAACGGTGCCTACGTTTACGAAGGCGAAGGAAAAACGCGCTCGATCGAAGAGCAGGCCAAATACCTTGCCGAGTTGGTCTCGCGTTACCCGATCGTTTCGATCGAAGACGGCATGGCTGAAGACGATTTCGAGGGCTGGAAGCGTGTCACCGACCTGATCGGAAATGAATGCCAACTGGTCGGCGATGATTTGTTCGTCACCAACGTGACGCGGCTTTACGACGGCATCAAGCGCGGGCTCGGCAACTCCATTCTCGTCAAGGTCAACCAGATCGGGACATTGACTGAAGCGCTCGCAGCGGTCGAGATGGCGCACAAGGCCGGTTATTCCGCCGTGATGTCGCACCGCTCCGGTGAGACCGAGGATTCCACCATCGCCGATCTCGCCGTCGCCACCAATTGCGGCCAGATCAAAACCGGATCACTGGCGCGCTCCGACCGCACCGCCAAATACAATCAATTGCTGCGCATCGAGCAGCAGTTGGGCGCGCAGGCAAAATATGCGGGGCGGGCGGCGCTGAAGGCGCTGGGCTAAGGCCTAGCGCGCTTGCGCTAGCCGGCCGGATGGTTTGCCGCTCGACGATCTCGCGGCAACCTGCGGCTTCGCCGTGCTCGGCTTGGCCTGGGCCACCTGCGTCTGCCGCTTCTTCACACCGGCGCTCGCCGTCCTCGTCCCGCCGCGGCGGGATACATATTCCGGGCCGTCGGTCGGGCCGACATGCGGAGGATCGAAGCGGAGATACGGGCGGCCGATCCCGAACTGTCTTCCATTCGCATCGACCCATTTCCAGAACGCTTCGGTCGAAGCCCATCGCTCTGCGCGATTGGTGCCGTTAATGCTGACGATATCGGCGGCAAGCCCACGCCCATAACCGCCGCGGAGACTGCCGCCGTGATACGACCGGTTGCTTGCCGCCTTCAGGCCGCTTGCGATCGATTGACGGTAGTCGTCGCGGAAGGCGCTGGTGATGCCCGGCTGCAGCCCTGCATTCTCCGCCGCCTGCAACATGCGAAACAGTTTCAGTTTAAAGCTCTTGTCCATGCCGCCGATCACGTAGTCGCTCATCGACATGCCGACGCGTTCCGCCGCATTCGGATCCTTCCAGGTGAAATCGTTCTCCACGAGCTTGGTAAAGCTTCTGGTGACCGTCACCATTTTGCCTTTGCGCTTGACCTCCACCTTCCGCTTCTCGGTCTCCTTGATGGTGTCTTCCTTGGGAGTCCGCTGGTAGAGCGCAAACAAATATTGATCGATGCAGGGCTCGATCACGAGGCACTCGCCGACAATCTCGATGCGGCTTGGCGCGGTCCGGCTGTCTCCAGACGGCGTGTCTTGAGGCTGCGGATCGGCCGTGGCTGCCGTGACCGTTGGCACGGTCGGTGTTTCCGTTGCCAGGATTTGCGCGGGATCACCCAGCGATGCGAGGACGAAAGACTTTGGTTCAACCGGTTTTGGTTCCACCTCGGCCACCGCAGGGTCGGCGAGGGGCGTCATGTCGCTGAAAGGCTTCGCCACGAGTTCGGCCGCCGCCGCCACTTCTGGCGTATCGGGAGCGACATAGTTCATTGCAATGGTTTGCGGGACACTAGTTAGTGCTTGCGGCGCATGGGTTTGCGGCCTGGCCGTCGCGTCGATGCTGGCGGTCAGCGACGGCGCGAGGCGGTCCACGGCGTGCGCCACGGCGGAGTTCTCGATGCGCGGCGAGGCGGTGCAGGTAAGGCTGACGAAAGCCCAGCCCGCGACGACGGCGGCCGGATAAAACGCAATTGCCAGCGTTGCTGATCGCCGCGGGTTCAAGATCCCTGCCTCCAAAGGCCCCAATCGAGCCAGGTTGCACAGCCAAGTATCCGACGCAGTTGATGCTTCGGCGCCAATTGTGGACGCGAAAAGGCGGATAGTACAGGTTTTGAACGATTTTGGGAACCGTTGCCTGGGTGCACCTCCGGAGCGTGGTTGGGGCGGCCCCTTAAGGCCGGAAGCCGGGGGGGCTTGACTGAAATCGACGATACAGGTGGACATCGTTGCCGACCGCGACCATATCGCTAATGGTTCTGGATCGAGCAAAGCGCGGATCGGCAGCAGAATGCCGAACCGCCGGCAGGGGAGGAATTCGAGATGAGTGACGGCAAGACAGGGCTACAACTTCGTTCGCTATTGAAGAAAAGCGGCGAACTCGAGCTATCGCTGGCCAACGTCCCGACACCCGAACCGGCCGACGATGAAGTCGTCGTCCGCGTCGAAGCCACACCGATCAATCCGTCCGATCTCGGGCTTCTGATTGGCCCTGCCGACATGTCGACCGCCAAGGTCTCGGGCACCAAGGACCAACCCGTGGTCACCGCGAACATGCCGGAAGCCGTGATGCGAATGATGGGGGCGCGGCTCGACCAGTCGCTTCCGGTCGGCAATGAGGGCGCCGGCACCGTGATCCGGACCGGATCGTCGGATGCCGCCAAGGCGCTGATGGGCAAGACGGTCTCGATGATCGGCGGCGCGATGTATGCGCAGTATCGCACCATGAAGGTGCGGGACGTGATGGAGCTGCCCGCCGGCACCACGGCGGCCGACGGCGCATCCTGGTTCGTCAATCCCTTGACCGCGCTCGGCATGACCGAGACCATGCGGCGCGAAAATCACAAGGCGCTGGTGCATACGGCGGCCGCGTCGAACCTCGGCCAGATGCTCAACAAGGTCTG
>JACDAG010000957.1 GCA_013695565.1 Bradyrhizobium sp. | reverse complement strand
CTCATGAACCGATTTCGGCGAGAACTAGTCGCCGCAAACCGCATCGCCTGCGACGGGGATTGGTCATGGATTATTCGATGAAAACGCGCTGTTCCAAGGACGCTCCGGAACAGTCGGAAAACGATGCCTACCGCAACAGCGTGAAACACCATGAAAACAAGCCGGAACAGCCTCGGAACAGCCTCCGAAACAGTGCCCGGAACAGCGGAACAGAGTTCTATAGAACTAGAGCGTTGTTCCGGCGCTCTCGCGCGCGCACTCACAACACCCGCTGCGCACCGGCTTTCGCTACGCCTTTGGCTTCGCTACGCCGTGCTGCGCTGGTCACCTGCGTGCTGTGTCAGTCGCCAAAGCGGAAACACCACCAGCACCGAACGAACTCGCATGACGTTCGGCAGCAGGATCAGCACGAATAGGGCTGGGAATAGGTATCCAGACCTCGCCGGAGCGAGCCGCAAAGTTCGGCGAGAGGCCGAGTGCGACGAGCGCGCCAACCTTGCAGCCCCATGAGAGCGGCAACTATGCACGGCTATGGACGCAGATGTACCTGCGGCACAGGCACTTTTGCAATCGAGCGCAAATCAGTATCCAATGCATGGCCAATAACCGCTGTCGGTTTGAGGAAGGCGAAGGGTTACACGCGTGCGATGCTAACCAGATCTTCAACACTGCTTGGATCAATCGGCGCGCGCGAGGCCTGTCTGTCGCTGGCGCGCTCCTGCGATCAGACCCCGGTGCCGCCCATCGCCCAATGGCGCGGCCTCCAGAACGACCCGGGGAAAAATTGCGGCTCGGAATAGGGCGCTGGTGAATCCCCCGCGCCCTTTCCTCGTGAATAGTCGGCCAAGTCGCCCAATCGGCCTTTAGATTTATCGCCTGAAATTTTTGGAGCCTGAAATGCCTGATCCCGCCGCGCCCGCCCCGCCTCCGCCATCGCCCGGCACCCAAGAATTCCGCGATCTGCCCGCCGAGCAGCGCCACGCGCAGATGCGCGGTCCGGAGAACCCCCGGGCTCGCGGTCATTCCCCGGCAAGAGACTATCGCGAGGAGGTTGCGGCCCGAACTGCTGCACCGAATGACCCGCCGGCTGATCCCGCTGCACCCGCGGCACCGCTTGACACCACGAAGTACAAGTTCGGCGACCTCGAACTCACCACCGATGAGATCAAGACCCTCGCCGCCGATAAGGCCATGCGCGATCTCCGGGCCGCCACGTTGCCGCAGACACCCGACGGCTACGAATTAAAATTGTCCGAGGGCGTAAAACTGCCGGGCGGGCAAGACGTCCAATTCCGTTTCGACGAAAAAGACGCTGGGATCGCCGCAGTGCGAAATCTGGCTCACGCAAAGGGCTGGTCGCGGGCTGATTTATCCGACGTCTTGTCGGTGTACGCCAGCCACGTCGCGGGGCAGGAAGCCGCGATGGCCGAAATATCACGTGCCGAGATTTCCAAGGTAGGCGCTAATGCCGCTCAAAGAGTCGATGCTGCGTCGCGCTGGGTGCGATCCGTGATGGGCGAAGCCGATTCGAAGCCAATCCTCGCGTCGATGGTGACGGATGCGCAGCTCCGGTTCATCGAAACGGTCATGACCAAGATCAGCGGCCAAGGAACGATGCCGTTCAGCCAGCAGCACCGCGTCGCGCCGGACAGCGCGGCGATCCCTGGTTACGACAAGATGTCATTCGAGCAACGGCGTTTCGCGCAAGATCAACAGGCTGCCCGGGGAAATATGCGGTGAGGAATTCCGCGATTGCCCCGATCCGCAGCGTGCCTGATGCCATTGCCGAGATCCGCATCCAGGACGATTTGATCGAGGCCCTGCGCGCGGCAAAGAACATGCGCGGCTTGTCCAACGAATGGTGCGACCTCACCGGCGACATGGCAAAAGGCCAAACCGATAAATGTCTTGGACCTTCGCGCCTAAAGGGGCTCAGCCGGTTTCTGTTCGGCATGTATCTGCGCCAGTTTGCGGTCAAGCTGGTGCTGGTGCCGGATACCGACATGGAGCGGATCATGCGCCCGAAGTGGGAAGGGCGCGACATCAAAAATGTTCGCGTCGACGCGGGACGCATCAGTAAAACGCTGCTCGACCGCGCCCGGCCTTACGTTCTGAGAGAGCTTGGTCAGAACGGCGCGCGCGCTCGCTGGGGAAAGCAGCGAAAGAAAACAGTTGAGATCGAAAGCGCCGCTCCGCAGGAGCAGCCTATTCCGATCAATCGAGCACCGAAAACCAAACGCCACACCGAAGGCAAACACGACAAGCCGAAAGGATCGATCGCATGCCCCTCGCCGTTATTACCGTGAACAACCGCACCCCCGCACTCGACAAGAAAGCGCAGGAAGTCGTCGCCGTTGCGCGCGCCGTGGCTTTGGCCTCGCAGGCCATCGCCTCCGCAGGCGGCGCCGTCACCAGCGGCAACATCGTCGACGACGGCGCCGTTGTGGTCGGAAGTTGGACTTTTACGCCCCAAGCGGCGAGCTGAAAAAATCTTTCGACCGCGGCACATGGAGCCATAATAGATGAAACGTTTAC
>JACDAG010000956.1 GCA_013695565.1 Bradyrhizobium sp. | reverse complement strand
TCCCTGCGCCCTCTGTTTTTCGAGGGCGAATGATTTTCAAAACTTCGGACGTATCGCGCCGCGAGAATGCGAAGCTATATCCACGTCGTCCCGGCCTTGAGCCGGACCCACCGCGTAATCTCTCAACAGAAGCAAGATAGCAGAGACCTTCCGCACAACTACTCCCTGGGGTTATGGGGTCCCCCGATGCGCAATTGCGCATCTGAGCTCAAGGCCGGAACGACGGATAACGGGGCCCGCACAGCAACGACGGTTGAGACCAAAGCCCCACCCGCCACCGATCTTTTCGCCATTGCGGCATTTCACATCCCCCCAAAACGCTTTATGGTGCCGCGCGCTTTGTCGTTGCCGAAGTGTAATAATTCATTCAAATCAAAGGCTTGTCGGAGAGGCTAGGCCTTTGGAGGGCGGTTTGACGCGGTATATTTCGACGCGGGGGGAGGCTCCCACCCTGGGTTTCTGCGATGTGATGCTGACCGGGCTCGCCCGCGACGGCGGCCTCTACGTGCCCGAAGTCTGGCCGCAGCTCTCGAAGGACGTCATCGCCGGATTTTTCGGACGGCCGTATTGGGAAGTCGCGGTCGAGGTCATCCGTCCGTTCGCCGGGGCTGAGATTTCCGACGCCGATCTCGGACGCATGGCCAATGAGGCCTACGCCACGTTCCGCCATCCCGCGGTCGTGCCGCTGCGGCAGACCGGCTCCAGCCAATTTGTGCTCGAACTGTTTCATGGGCCGACGCTGGCGTTCAAGGACGTCGCGATGCAGCTGATCGCGCGGCTGATGGATCATGTGCTCGCCAAGCGCGCGCAGCGCACCACCATCGTGGTGGCGACGTCGGGCGATACCGGCGGTGCCGCGGTCGACGCCTTTGCCGGACGCGACAATGTCGACCTGATCGTGCTGTTTCCGAACGGCCGCATCTCCGACGTGCAGCGGCGGATGATGACGACGACGGGCGCTGCCAACGTGCACGCGCTCGCGATCGAAGGCAATTTCGACGATTGCCAGGCGATCGTGAAGGACATGTTCAATCACCACGACTTTCGCGATGCGGTCTCGCTGTCGGGCGTCAACTCGATCAACTGGGCGCGGGTCATGGCGCAGGTCGTGTATTATTTCACCTCGGCGGTGGCGCTCGGCTCGCCCGCACGCACGGTGGATTTCACCGTGCCTACGGGGAATTTCGGCGACATCTTTGCCGGCTACGTCGCCAAGAAGATGGGCCTGCCGATCCGCTGGCTGCGCGTCGCCTCCAACATCAACGACATCCTGCCGCGCACGCTGAAGACCGGCATCTATGAGGTGCGCGAGGTGCACGCGTCCGCTTCGCCCTCGATGGATATCCAGGTGTCCTCGAATTTCGAGCGGCTGTTGTTCGAGGCCAGCCGCCGCGATGCCGCCAGCGTCCGCCGGCTGATGGGCTCGCTGAAACAGTCCGGGCGGTTCGTGCTGCCGGACGCCACGCTGGCCGCGATCCGCGAGGAATTCGATGCCGGCCGTGCCGACGAGACCGAAACCGCGGCCACGATCCGCGCCGCCTGGCGCGAGGCCGGCGACCTCGTCGATCCCCATACCGCGGTGGCGCTGGCAGTGGCCGATCGCGACACCTCGGACTCGAAAATCCCCAATATCGTGCTGTCGACCGCCCATCCGGCCAAATTCCCCGATGCGGTCGAGGCCGCCTGTGGCGTGCGGCCGCAATTGCCGACCTGGCTCGACGGCCTCCTGACCAAATCTGAACACATCACGGTGATGAAAAACGATTCAACCGAAGTGGAGCGATTCGTGCGCTCGGTGAGCCGTGCCGCGAAGCAGGGAGTTACCGGATGAGCGTCGACGTCACCAAGCTTGCATCCGGCCTCACCATCGTTACCGACAGCATGCCGCATCTGGAGACCGCCGCCCTCGGCGTGTGGGCCGGCGTCGGCGGCCGCGACGAAAAGCCGGACGAGCACGGCATCTCGCATCTGCTCGAGCACATGGCCTTCAAGGGCACCACGCGGCGCTCTTCGCGCGAGATCGTGGAAGAGATCGAGGCGGTCGGCGGCGATCTCAACGCCGGCACCTCGACCGAGACCACCGCCTATTATGCAAGGGTGCTGAAGGCCGACGTGCCGCTGGCGCTCGACGTGCTCTCCGACATCCTCGCCAATCCGTCGTTCGTGCCGGACGAGCTCGAGCGGGAGAAGGGCGTCATCGCCCAGGAAATCGGCGCGGCGCAGGATACACCCGACGACGTCGTGTTCGAGCACCTCAACGAGCTCTGCTATCCGGACCAGCCGATGGGCCGTTCGCTGCTCGGCACCACCAAGACGCTGAAGAAGTTCGATCGCGACACGTTACGCGGCTATCTCACCAAGCATTATCGCGGGCCGGACATGGTGGTGGCCGCGGCGGGCGCGGTCGACCACAAGCGCGTCGTCGAGGAAGTGACACAGCGGTTTGCCAGCTTTGAAGCGACGGCAGCGCCGAAGCCGCAGCCGGCGATGTTCGGCAAGGGCGGCTCGCGCGTGGTGCACCGAGACCTCGAACAGGCGCATCTGACGCTGGCGCTCGAGGGCGTGCCGCAGACCGACCTGTCGCTGTTCTCCCTGCAGGTGTTCACCAACACGCTCGGCGGCGGGATGTCGTCGCGGCTGTTCCAGGAAGTGCGCGAGAAGCGCGGCCTGTGCTACTCGATCTACACCTTCCACGCGCCCTATACCGATACCGGTTTCTTCGGGCTCTACACCGGCACCGATCCGAACGACGCGCCCGAGATGATGGAAGTGATCGTCGACGTCATCAATGACGCCGCGGAAACCCTGACTGAAGCCGAGATCGCCCGCGCCAAGGCGCAGATGAAGGCGGGACTGCTGATGGCGCTGGAAAGCTGCAGCTCCCGGGCCGAACAGCTGGCGCGCCACATTCTGGCCTATGGCCGCCCGCTGACGGTGGAGGAGCTGGTCGCCCGGATCGACGCGGTCAGCGTCGAATCGACTCAAAACGCGGCGCGGGCCCTGCTTTCGCGCAGCCGGCCGGCGGTCGTGGCGCTCGGCAGCGGAAGGGGTCTGGACACGGCGGTGGCTTTTGCGGAAGGATTGACGAAGGTGAAGGCCAAGACGTTGCTGCACTAGGGCAGGTGGTTTTCACCTCTCCCCGCAAGCGGGGCGAGGGAGAAGGATTCGGACGGGAGTTTAAGGGCATGGCCCTGTTTCGTTTGCCATCCAGCGGACCGGCCGCACTCGTGCCGCGCGGCCATGGCCTGTTGCTGCGCGCCCCGCAGATGGCCGACTTTCTGCAATGGCCACAGCTGCGGGAATCGAGCCGGGCCTACCTCACGCCATGGGAGC
>JACDAG010000922.1 GCA_013695565.1 Bradyrhizobium sp. | reverse complement strand
GGCCGCTGACGTAGCTGCCTGGCTGACGCCGGACGCCGCACCACCGATCAGGCTGCTGGCAGGCGATGCCAGCAGGATCGCGCCGAGCACGGAAGCGAATGCCCAGGCGATAAAGCCGTGCGCGGTGTCGCGAAAATAGACCTCATCGCCGTGGACGCCGGTCCATCGTGTCCGCAGGCGACCGGCGATATAGCCACCGATCGCGGAAGAGAGCATGGCGATGACGATGAGATAAAGACCCGTTCCGATCTTGAAGGTCGTTGCCGATACGCCGGAGCCGCTCCAGGGCGATACGACGGAGAGACCAAGACCGATACCGAATGCCAGCAGCACCAGCGTCAGCGCACAACTGACAACCGCGCCGGCGGCAACCGCGGGCCATGAAACGCCGGAGACGGACGGCTCGACCGTGTCGACTTCCCGTTGAATAACGACTGCATCCATCATCGCGCACACTCCAATTGACGGCATCATCTTTCAAATGCCGCGTTGTTTCTCAGATGCCTCGCTAATGTGCAGGGAACTGGTTAGTTCCTAAGGCTGAGATTATTTCTGTCATATGAATCTGACACGGCAGAATCTCAGGCCGAGGCGCGATCCGCGGCCTCTTCGGCTTTCTTACCGGTCTTCTTCACGGACTCCTCGCCGGCTTTTTCAGCCTCGGCGCGCTGCTCGCACTTGTCCCGGATTTCCTCGAGTTCGTCGTCGGTGAGATGCTCGATCCCGACAAAGGAATTTTTCGCGGTGCTGACGCGAATGAGTTCGTCCAGTTTGACCTGGATGGCAGCGCTATCGCGATTCTGGGAATTCTGGATCAGGAACACCATCAGGAAGGTGACGATCGTCGTGCCCGTATTGATGACGAGCTGCCACGTATCCGAATACTGAAACAGCGGGCCGGTGACCGCCCAGACCAGAACGATGCCGGCAGCCGTCGTGAACGCCGAGGCGCGGCCGGCCGCCTGTGACGTCTTGTTCGCGACTTCGCCAAAGATCCGGCTGAAGCCGCCGCTTGCCGCAGAGCTTTCGTTCTTTTTCGGTTGCGCTTGTTGACCAGCCATTGCGATAGACTGCCTCCTGAATACACAAGGGCCCGGCGCACATGCGTCGAGCGCTGTCAGCCAAGCCAATCCCGGCTCGCGAACTTGCGGTTGACGCCAGCGTTCGGGACGCCCGGTAGCTAGCGATTCATGAACAGTGCAAGCAGCAGAATGATCGGAAGCGGAATTCCGATTAACCAGAGCAGCGCACCTTTGCCGAAACCCATGTCAGCCTCCATGTGTTGATGACTGCATGAATAACGCGCAACGATCCGCAGGGTTCCCGACGTGCAACCCGTCAATCGCCGATCGATCCGCCATCCCGATCCAGCGCGAAATCGCGCAGCAAGGGCGAGGTCGCGCCCGCGATCAGATCGCCGATCAGCTCTGCGGCCATGAAACTGAACGTGATCCCGTTGCCGCCATAACCGTACGCTGCATAGACGCCCTTGTGGCCCGGCACCGGGCCGATCAGGGGCAGCCCGTCGCGCGTGGTATCGAAGGTGCCGGACCAGCGGAATTCGGCATCGGGGTTCGCGATCGGCCACAGCGCTGCAAGCTTTTGCGCCAGCAGGCGGGACTTTTCGGGAATCACGCGATCGCGCGCCTCCGGCTCGATGATATCCTCGCTGTCCTCGCCGCCGATGATGATCCGCCCGGCCCGCGTCGTGCGCGCATAGTGATAATCCCTGCTGTTCTCCCAGATCAGCGCGCCGTCCTTCCAGACGTTCTGCGGCTGCGGCGGCGTCGCGATCGCCCAGCTCGACGATACCGCCTGCACCGTGGAATGAACGATAGCGGGCATTGTGTAACCGGTGGCAAGTACGACGGAACGCGCCTCGATCTCGCGCCCATTGGCCATGACGACGCCGACCGCGCGCCCGGCCGAGTCGAACGTGACGGCCTCGCCGTCGAACAGGCGGGCGCCGCGCGCAACGGACACATTGAGAAGCCCGCGCGCCAATTGCATCGGATCGGCATCGGCCGCTCCCTTTGAGACGATCGCGCCGGCGCGCGCCATTCCATACATCTCCAGCAGCATGGCATGGTCGAGAAAATCGCCGGGCAGGCCCGCGCGCTGGCGCAGGCGATGCTCCTCGATCAACTCGCGGGCGGTATCGCCGGCCGCCAGATAAAGCGAATCCTTGTCGCGCATGTCGCAGGCGATGCCGAGCTGCAGCACCAGCGATTTCAGGCCGGTGACCGCGTTCAGACTGGCTCGATAGGCCCGCGACGCGCGTTCAAAACCGTAAGCCTCGGTCAGTTCCGACAGCGACCGGTCGATTTCCCACAGCAGCATCGAAGTGCTCGCCGCGGTGCTGCCGCGGCCGGGCAATTCGCGGTCGACGATCACGACCTCGAGCCCCTGGCGCGTCAGGCGTTCGGCGACCAGCGATCCCGTAATCCCGGCGCCGACGATCAGCGCATCGCATGTGAGGTTCTCACCGATCTCACGGCGGGCCGGATGTCCGGCCGCCGCAAACCACGGCGAACGACCGCCGCGCAAATCGGCCTGTTCGGTATCGTCGGTATCGAGAACGCTGATCACAGACCTCGGAGCGCTGAAAAGCGGCGCACGCCCGCACCCATCGCTTAACGAAAGCGATGGGGTCTGGTTCCCATATCGATGAAGTGAAACGCAGCGCGCGAGCCGTAATGCTGCCCGCCGCCTCAATAGCCCAGCGCGCAACCGTCCTTGCGGGGATCGGAGCCGCCGACCAGCGTGCCCTTGTCCCAATCGATCCAGATCGCCTGGCCGCCGCCGAGCGGGCCGACCACGCTTGACGTCTTGTGCCCGATCTTCTGGAGGCCCTCGACGATCGCGGCCGGCACGCTGTCCTCGAGCTGGTAGAAGCCCTCGTAATGCAGGCCGCGCGGCATATCGATGGCTTCCTGCACGTCGCAGCCATAGTCGAGCATGTTGGTCAGCACGCGGGTCTGGCCCACCGGCTGATACTGTCCGCCCATCACGCCGAACGGCATCACCGCGCGGCCGTTTTTGGTCGCAAGGCTCGGCATGATCGTATGCAGCGGCCGCTTGCCAGGCCCGATGCAATTGGGATGGCCGGGCTGGATCCGGAAACCGCCGGCGCGGTTCTGCAGCAGCACGCCGGTGTTGTTGGAAACGATCGCCGAACCGAACGAGTGCGCGATCGAATTGATGAACGAGCAGACGTTGCGGTCCTTGTCGACCACACTGATATAGACTGTCGACGGATTCATCGGCGGCGCGACGTTCGGCAAATCGAGCAGACCATCCATCCGGATCTTGCTGCCGTATTCCTCGGCGAATTCCGGCGTCA
>JACDAG010000911.1 GCA_013695565.1 Bradyrhizobium sp. | reverse complement strand
GAGCAGATCGCTCCGTCCCTGCTCGATCGCCGCCGGACGCAGGCTGTTGGTCAGCCAGTTCTGCGCCGGATACGGCGCCAGATCATCGTCATAGGCGGCCATTTCCTCGGAATATCCGCTGCGAATGGCACGCGCCAGCCGCCCCGAGAACACGCGCGACAAGGTCGTATCTCGTGCCGTTTCCGAAAACAGCGCCGTCCGATGCGGCGCCGATATGCCGGATTCCTCGCAAGCCAAAAATGCCGTTCCGACCTGCGCCGCATCGGCGCCAAGCGTCAGCGCCGCGGCGATACCCCGGCCATCGGCAATGCCGCCGGCGGCGATGACGGGAATTTTCACGGCATCGCGCACCTGGGATATCAGGGAGAACGTACCGACGAGCGAGCGTTCAGGCGGCTGGAGGAACGACACCCGGTGTCCGCCCGCCTCGGCGCCGGTTGCGACGATCAGATCGATGCCTGCGGCTTCGATCGCCCGCGCTTCCTCAACGGTGGTGGCATTGCCGATGGTCAGAATGCCGCGCGACCGGCATGCCTGCAGCACCTGCGGCGCGGGAATGCCGAACACGAAGCTGAAAACCGGCGGCGCCACCTCGATCAACGCCTCGACCTGTTCGTCGAAATCCTGTCCGAAACGATCGGGGCGTTTTGGCGGCTCGATCCCCAGCGCGGCATAATGCGCACGCAACCGCAGGGCATGCCGCTCGAACGCTGCAGCATCGAATTGCGCCATCGCCGCGTCGGCATTGTCGACCCAGAGATTCATGGCGAACGGTGCGGTCGTTCGCTCGCGAATACGCGTCACGACTTCCTTGATCTGACCGGGGCTGAATATCTGGGCGCCGAACGATCCGAGGCCTCCAAGGTTAGAGACCGCCGCCGCCAATTCGACCGAGGAAAGACCGCCGCCGAAAGGTCCCTGCACGATCGGGTACTTGATCTTCAGCAATTTCGTAGCGGCGGTCTCATTCCACATCGTCGATTCCCCTGCAGCACCATGACGAAAAGCGCCACCGCCCAAACAGGCGATGACGACGGGATAATACAGATCGGAGGAGATGTCGCCTGTCGATGCTGTGATCAGGGCGCAAGTCGGATCAGCGACAGGAAAAGCAGCGTTCCCAAAATAGAACGCACGAAGGACATGAAGACACATCCTCATGCTTCTTCACGGCGCGCAGACAAAACTCGCCGCGTTCTTCGCATCACCGTCTTTGTACTTCGGTCAGGCGGGCCACCGGCAAAGCGGCAGTGAGCGATCGATCGCAATGGGCAGCGCCGGCTGCTGCTCGACGACGACGAGATCGCCCGGTGCACTTCCCTTCTCCACCCAGTCGACCAGAACCGACAGCATGTCGACATTCGATGGTCCGCCGCTGCCGACGTGATCGACGCCGGACGCGGTATAAAGGCGCATGAATTCAGCGGTCACCGCCTCCCCCATGCGCTTTTGCACTTCTTTGAAATAGCCGATCCCGGCATAAGGGCTCTGGGCGTAGTCGGCCATGTTTTCGAGCATGATGAGCTTGCCGCCACGCGCCTTGAACGCGCCGAGATCGGGATTGGTGGAATCCATCAGCGCCGAGACCGCGCGCACCCGCGCCGCGAAATCCTCCGGCCGGTATTTACGGACATCGAAATTCGGGTCGCGCGCGAAGATATGCGCAATGCCGCCCGCGCCATACACCCAGGCGATGCCGTTGGCGGGCACCGGCGGCAGCGCGGGAGGTGCGGAGCCCAGCCACCACGCGCTCCATCCACCGGTCGGACCAAAGGATTTTGTCGCCTCCCCGGACACGCCCCAGCCCGGATATTCGTTGATGCCGTTGGCAAGCGTGAACGAGAATTTATAGGGCGAATGCAGCGTGCGGATCGCCGTGAGCTGCGCTTCACTGAGACACTGGTCTCCGCTTACCCCGGCAGCGCAGAGCAGTTTCGCCGGATCGAAGTGCGCCTTGCAGCCGACCGCATCTTGCACCAGCGCGTCGGCAACGCCGTCCTTCGCGTCGCAGGCCGCGAGCACCGCATCATGCACCAGCTTGACCTGGGCCGGGCGAATCCAGCCGTCCCCCATGGTCGCCAGGCCCGCGCGGGTGCCGGCGTGTTGCAGGCCGACCCAGTTGATCACGGGAACGCGGGCGAAGATGCCGTCGAAATCGTCGGGATAACGCTGTGCCATGGTCAGGCCCTCGCGTCCGCCTTCGGAACTGCCGACGAAATAGATCTTGTTCGGCTTGCTGCCGTAAGCCCGCTCCATCAGCATG
>JACDAG010000900.1 GCA_013695565.1 Bradyrhizobium sp. | reverse complement strand
GCCATGAGCTATCACGGGGATATCGAGCGCGCCCGCCGTCTGATGCCGCTGGTGGAGGAGGGGTTCGCCGCTGGCCTGACCGAGGCCGCGACGCGGTTTGCGCTGTCGCACCCGGCGATGGGCACGATCCTGGTCGGCATGGCGACGCCGCAGGAGTTCGAGGGCGCATTCGCCGCGGTCGAAAAAGGTCCATTGCCGCAGGCGGCGCTCGAGCGGTTGTCGGCATTGCGGCAGGCATTTTCCGGCGAGCCGCGGTGATCGACTTTGTTCGCGAGTAGCCCGCATGAGCGAAGCGATATGCGGGTATTACATGAAGCGAGAGCGCCCCGGATGTCGCTTCGCTCATCCGGGCTACGATTGTTGAGCGGTACCCTCCAAGGATCGAGGATGGTTGCCAGCGTCACCTATGCCGAATTCCTGCGCGAACAGCTGGCGCCGCTCGGCGGCGTCACCCTGCGGCGCATGTTCGGCAAGACCGGCGTGTTCTGCGACGGCGTGATGCTTGGGGTGGTCACGGAGAATACGCTGTATTTCCGGGTTGATGATGATAACCGGGAAACGTTCAGGGAGGCCGAGGCCTTTCCGCCGCTCAACTACGCCAAGAAGGGCGCCATAATCGACCTCTCATTCTGGCGGGTGCCGGAGCGGCTGTTCGACGAACCCGACGAATTCATCGCCTGGGCGCGAGCCGCATTGGCCGCGGCGCACCGGGTGGCGGCGAAGCGAGGTCGTAGCCCGCAAGGTGGATGAGCCCAAGGCCGCCGCCAGGTATCGCCCGATGGCGGGCTCCGGCGCGATCCGCTGCCTGCGCCTTGCATGGAAGCCATAACGATATTCAGCTTTATGCGTTCGGCAAAATCAAACTAGTCTGCGACAACTGACAAACCAACAAACCGATCCGGGGAGTGCCGCGCGATGGCAGATTTGGCCGCCAAACCGAACCAGACATCACCTCTGCCGCCATCGTGGCCGGACGACGTCTACCGCATCCTCAAGGACGCGGGCGTGCGGCAGGTCGGGATGGTGCCCGATGCCGGCCACAGCCGTCTCATTCGCGCGTTCGAGGCTGACCCGGCGACCCGCGTCGTCACCTTGACGACGGAAGAGGAGGGCGTCGCCATGCTCGCCGGGGCCTGGCTTGGCGGACAGCGCGGCGTCCTGCTGCTGCAGTCGAGCGGTGTCGGCAATTGCATCAACATGCTGTCGCTTCCCGCGATATGTCACATGCCGCTTTTGATGATCGTGACGATGCGGGGGGACTGGGGCGAGTTCAACCCGTGGCAGATCCCGATGGGCCAGGGAACGCAGGCGGTGCTCGAGGCGATGGGCGTCATCGTCACACGGGCTGATGAGCCGGATCTGGTCGCGCAGACGGTTTGGGGCGCGGCCAATTTGGCCTTCAACACCTGGCGGCCGGCGGCGGTGCTGATCGGGCAGCGGGTGCTCGGGGCCAAGAATTTCAAGGAGCTTGCACGCAAATGACCAACCCGAATGCACTCCTGCATCGCCGCGACGTCGTCAACGAACTGCTGCGTGACCGCGGCGATCTCCTCGTCATCGCCGGTCTCGGCGCGCCGAACTGGGACGTCTCGGCCGCGGGCGACAACCCCAACAATTTTCCGCTCTGGGGCGCGATGGGCGCCGCCTCGATGATGGGACTGGGCCTGGCGCTGGCGCAGCCGAAGCGGAAGGTGCTGGTCGTCACCGGCGACGGTGAGATGCTCATGAGCCTCGGTGCGCTCGCCACCATCGCCGTCGAACAGCCGCCGAACCTGACGATCGCGGTGCTCGACAATGAGCGGTTTGGCGAGACCGGCATGCAGAAAACCCACACCGCCGCCGGTGTCGACCTCGCCGCCATGGCGGTTGCGGCCGGGATTCGAACGTCGCGCATCGTCAAATCCGCGGAACAGGTGACGGAGATTCGCGATCTTGCCCATCAAGGCAAAGGGCCGGTGTTCGCGCAGGTGAAGATCAGTCCCGAGGCCCTGGTCTTCGTCCTGCCGCCGGCTGATGGCGGTATCCTGACCACACGCTTTCGACAGTCGGTTCTCGGAGACGAAGCGCTCTACAATTGAAATGCGCCAGCCCGCAAGGTGCGGACCTCAGCCCCGGTATCGTAGCGCATCGACCAGCACGGCAAAGGCCGGCGCTGGCTGTCGGCGGCTCGGGTAGTAGAGGTGGTAGCCTGGAAACGGTGCACACCAGTCGTCGAGCACGCGGACCAGCCGCCTGTCGGCCAGATACGGCTTCACCTGGTCTTCGGGCAGATAGGCGAGACCATGCCCCGCCATAACCGCGTCCAGCCGCAGCGCCATGTTGTTGAATACCAATGGCCCGTCGACCCGCACCTTCAGTTCGCGGCCACGTTTTTCGAACTCCCAGGCGTAGATGCCGCCATAGGTCGGCAGGCGAATGTTGATGCAGTCGTGCGCGGTGAGATCCTGCGGCTTCTTTGGCACCGGCTTCCTTTCGAAATAGGCGGGCGCGCCGACCACCGCCATGCAGAAATCCGGTCCGATGCGGACCGCGATCATGTCCTTGGCCACCTGTTCGCCGAGGCGAACGCCGGCGTCGTATCGCTCCGCGACGATATCGGTGAGGCCGTAATCGATCATCAGCTCGACCTTGATGTCGGGATATCGCGGCAGCAGCGTGGTCAAGGTCGGCCAGAGCACCGCCTGCGCGGCATGCTCGCCGGCAGTGATCCGGATGTTGCCGGCGGGTTTTTCCCGAAGTTCGGTCAGCGCCGATAGTTCCTGGTCGATCTGTTCAAATTTGGGACCGACGGTGCGCAGCAGACGCTCACCGGCCTCGGTCGGCGCCACGCTGCGGGTGGTGCGGGTCAACAGCCGCAAGCCAAGCCGCTCTTCCAACCCACGAATGGTGTGGCTGAGCGCCGATTGCGAAACGCCGAGTTGCGCTGCGGCGCGCGTAAAACTGCATTCGCGCGCCACGGCCAGGAACGCCATGAGATCGTGGGTGTTTTTTCCGAGCATTAGTGAGCCCAACTCATAAGTGCATGCGGATTATTAGGCCTAATCCGCCGTCGCCGCACTCTCTAAATGCCTGATGCCACGCGGTCGTTACTCACGCGATGCGCGCCGTAAGCAACCTTGGCTCGCGATCGGCGTTAGGCAACGGGATTGCACGATTTCGAGGCGGCAAAGGATGGATGACATGCGAAGCCCCGGTGATTTCAAATTCTCTCGGCGCGACCTGTTAATCGTCGGTGCCGCGTCGCTGACGGCGCCCGCCGTCGCGGTGACGACAGAGCCCTTCGTGGCCAAGGCCGAAGTCGTGCTGAAGCCTGCGGTTCCAGGAGCCCCCGTGATGTCCAAGGTTTCCTTCAACGTGAACGGCAAGACGCGTGTACTCGAGGTCGATACGCGCACCACGCTGCTCGATGCCTTGCGTGAAAATCTGCATTTCACCGGCACCAAGAAGGGCTGCGATCACGGCCAGTGCGGCGCCTGCACGGTGATCGTCGGCGGTCGCCGGATCAATGCCTGCCTCACGCTGGCGGTGATGCACGAGGGCGAGAGCGTCACCACCATCGAGGGTCTCGGTACGCCTGACAACATGCATCCGATGCAGGCCGCCTTCGTCAAGCATGACGGCTATCAATGCGGCTATTGCACGCCCGGGCAAATCTGCTCGGCGGTCGCGGTGCTGGAGGAGATCAAGGCCGGTATTCCGAGTCACGTCAGCGCCGACCTGACCGCGGCCCCGCAATTCTCCGCCGCTGAACTGCGCGAGCGGATGAGCGGTAACATCTGCCGCTGCGCGGCCTATTCCAACATTGTCGATGCGGTCACCGAAGTTGCCGGGAGCAAGGCATGAAATCCTTTACCTATGAACGCGCCAACTCGCCCGCCGAGGCGGCCGCCGCTGCCGCGCGAACCCCGCGGGCCAAATTCATTGCCGGCGGCACCAATCTGCTCGATTTGATGAAGCTCGAAATCGAGACGCCGTCGCATCTGATCGACGTCAACCGCCTCGCGCTCGACAAGATCGAGCCGACGTCTGAAGGAGGCCTGCGCCTCGGCGCGCTGGTGCGCAACACCGAGCTGGCCACCGATGAACGGGTGCGGCGCGATTATGGCTTGCTCTCGCGCGCGCTGCTCGCCGGCGCTTCGGGCCAGTTGCGCAACAAGGCGACGACCGCGGGCAATCTGCTCCAGCGCACCCGTTGTCCCTATTTCTACGACACCAACCAGCCCTGCAACAAACGCCAACCCGGCAGCGGATGCTCCGCGATCGGCGGCTTCAGCCGCCAGCACGCCGTGATCGGCGCCAGCGAGGCCTGCATTGCGACCCACCCGAGCGACATGGCAGTGGCGATGTGTGCGCTCGATGCTGTCGTGGAGACCGTTCGGCCCGACGGCGCCACGCGAAACATCCCGATCGCGGAGTTTCACCGGCTGCCCGGCGACACGCCTGAGATCGAGACCACGCTGGCATCAGGCGAATTGATCACGGCGGTGACGCTGCCCAAACCCGTTGGGGGCAAGCAGATCTATCGCAAGGTGCGCGACCGCGCGTCCTATGCGTTCGCGCTGGTTTCGGTCGCCGCCATCGTGCAACGCGACGGCTCCGGGCGCGTGGCACTCGGCGGCGTCGCCCACAAGCCGTGGCGCGTCGAGGCGGCGGAGGCTGACCTGCCACGCGGCGCGAAAGCGGTAACGGCGAAACTGCTCGCCGACGCCAGGCCGACGCGCGAGAACGCATTCAAGCTGACGCTGGCCGAGCGCACGCTCGCCGCGGTGCTGACAGAGGCAAGGGGCTGACCCATGAAATTCGACACTCCCGCCACCACCAATCCGATCGACCAGCTCAGGGTGATCGGCCAGCCCGTCAACCGCATCGACGGCCCGCGCAAGACCACGGGAACCGCGACCTATGCCTATGAATGGCACGATGCCGCGCCGAACCCGGCCTATGGCTACATCGTGGGTTCCGCCATCGCCAAGGGCCGCATCAATGCGATCGACCTCGCCGCCGCCAAGGCCGCGCCCGGCGTGCTCGCCATCGTCACCGCTGAAAATGCCGGCAAGCTCGAAAAGGGAAGTCTCAATACCGCCAAATTGCTCGGCGGCCCCGACATTCAGCACTATCACCAGGCCGTCGCGGTGGTCGTCGCGGAAACCTTTGAGCAGGCGCGCGCCGCGGCGCAACTGGTCCGCGTCGACTATGCCAGCGCGCAAGGCGCATTCGACCTCGCGAAACTGACCGACTCTGCCAAGCCCGAGAAGATTACGGGCGGTCCCGCCGACACCAAGGTAGGCGACTTCGCCGCGGCCTTCGCCGCGGCGCCGGTCCAGCTCGATGCAACCTACACCACGCCCGATGAAGCGCATGCGATGATGGAGCCGCACGCGTCGATGGCGGCCTGGGACGGCGACAAGCTCACGCTCTGGACCTCAAACCAGATGATCGCCTGGAACGTGGCTGATATCGCCAAGACGCTTGCCATTCCGAAGGAAAAAGTCCGCCTGATTTCGCCGTATATCGGCGGCGGCTTTGGCGGCAAGCTGTTTCCGCGCGCCGACGCGCTGCTCGCCGCACTTGGTGCGCGCGCGGCCGGGCGGCCGGTCAAGGTGGCGCTGCAGCGCCCGCTGATGTTCAACAACACGACGCATCGCCCGGCGACGATCCAGCGCATTCGGATCGGTGCGAGCAAGGACGGCAAGATCACGGCGATCGGCCACGAAAGCTGGTCCGGCGATCTGCCCGGCGGCCAGCCCGACGGGGCGGTGAGCCAGACGCGGCTGCTCTATGCCGGCGCCGACCGCATGACCACGACGCGGCTTGCGGTGCTCGATCTGCCGGAAGCCAATGCGATGCGCGCGCCAGGCGAAGCCACCGGCATGATGGCGCTGGAAATCGCCATCGACGAGATGGCGGAAAAACTTGGAATCGATCCGGTCGAGTTGCGCATTCTCAACGACACGCAGGTGGACCCGGAAAAGCCGGAGCGGTCGTTCTCGCAGCGCCGTCTCATCGAATGCCTGCGAACCGGCGCCGAGCGTTTTGGCTGGAGCAAGCGCAGCGCGGCGCCGGGCAGGGTGCGCGACGGCCGCTGGCTGGTCGGCACCGGTGTCGCCGCGGCCTTCCGCAACAACATGCTGACGAAATCCGCGGCGCGGGTCCGGCTCGACAGCAGCGGCATCGTCACCGTCGAGACCGACATGACCGATATCGGCACTGGCAGCTATACGATCATCGCGCAGACCGCTGCCGAGATGATGGGCGTGCCGATTGACAAGGTGGTGGTTCGCCTCGGCGATTCGAACTTCCCGGTCTCGGCCGGTTCAGGCGGACAATGGGGCGGTAACAACTCGACGGCCGGCGTCTATGCCGCCTGTATCAAGCTGCGCGAGGCCGTCGCGCAAAAGCTCGGCTTCAATTCTGCGGAGGCGGCTTTTGCCGATGGTCAGGTCAAATCGGGCAATCGCAGCGTGCCGCTGGCGGAGGCGGCCGGTGACGGCGAACTGGCCGCCGAGGACGTTATCGAGTATGGTGACCTCGCCAAGAAGTATCAGCAATCGACCTTTGGCGCGCATTTCGTCGAAGTCGGCGTCGACACCGCGACCGCCGAAATCCGCGTGCGGCGCATGCTCGCGGTATGCGCCGCCGGCCGCATCCTCAATCCGAAGACGGCGCGCAGCCAGGTAATCGGCGCGATGACCATGGGGGTTGGCGCGGCGCTGATGGAAGAACTGGTGATCGACAAGCGTCATGGCTTCTTCGTCAATCATGACCTCGCCGGCTACGAGGTGCCGGTTCATGCCGACATCCCGCATCAGGATGTGATCTTCCTCGACGAGACCGATCCGATGTCGTCGCCGATGAAGGCCAAGGGCATCGCCGAACTCGGCATCTGCGGCGTCGCTGCGGCCGTCGCCAACGCGATCTACAACGCATCAGGCGTACGGGTGCGCGACTATCCGATCACGCTCGACAAGCTTTTGGATCGGCTCCCGGAAGTCGGGTGAGTGCCAATCCCGAACACGGACCGTCATGATCACGCGAAGAGAGTTGGTTGCGGCCGGCGGCGGCCTCGCGGCGCTGGCTGCAGGGCCCGTGGCCGCAACGGCCGCACCCGCACCACGAAGGACAGCCAGCATGGATATCAAGCGAAGCGGCTCGCAACCGTCAGGCAAGGGACCGGCGGACTATTTCACGGGCACCGTGCGCGTCGATCCCCTGTTCAAAGCGACCGACCCGGCGCGCGTCGTCGGCGCCAGCGTCACGTTCGAACCCGGTGCGCGCACGGCGTGGCATACCCATCCGCTGGGGCAGACCCTGATCGTCACCTCAGGCTTTGGCCGGGTGCAGTGCGAGGGCGGGCCGATCGAGGAAATCCGGCCCGGCGATGTGATCTGGTTTCCGCCCGGAGAGAAGCATTGGCACGGGGCCGGGCCGACGACGGCGATGACGCATCTGGCGATCCAGGAAGCGCTCGACGGCAAGACCGTCGACTGGATGGAAAAGGTCAGCGACGAACAGTATTCAGCACGATGATCGCTAATATGCCGCGGGCGCCGGCGGCGGGCGGTGCTGCGGGCCGGGGCGCGCTGTTACTTTGCATGGGGTTGTTTTCGCAGTTTGTATTGCAGTCCTGCGACGTGCCGCCGAGGACGTGAGGCGGCGGGGCAGTTCCCGCGGCCGCAACCTCTCCATCGTGTTGCCTTGCTTTGGTCAAACCGGAATGGAGTAACGGGCTGAAAGCCAGTGGCTACCGCCCGTCGCCCTCAGTCAGGGGACACCGGATCGAGTACGGAGCGCCGATGCAGTCCATGCTGAAACCAAAGCCAACCGATGATCCGCACGATATTCTCGTCGTCGCGCCCGATGCTGTCCGGGTTGCGCCCGTGGATGAGGAGATTCCAAGTCTGGCACCTGACGCGGTTCGCGTTGCTGCGGAGCCGCAGCTTCATGCCGGACCGGAGTTCTCGGCCGACGCAGATTTCTCGGCTGGCGCAGCGGTGCCACCTGTCGACACGACGTTTCGTGCGACCGCCGTCAGCGACGCGTTGGTCAAGAGCCGCCGCCGATCGCTGGCCGTGCGGGCGTTGCGCGCGGTCGCAGCGTTGCTGTTGGCGGGATGTATCGGTGGCACGGCGATGGCCTGGCATTACCACGCCGAGGCCGCGCAACGGATCATCGCGGAATGGGCGCCGGTGTTTGCCCAGAAATCATCGCAGCCGTCTGAAAAAGCCGGACTCGCCGCGCCGCCGGTTCTGGCTGCCGCGGCAGTAGAC
>JACDAG010000087.1 GCA_013695565.1 Bradyrhizobium sp. | reverse complement strand
ACGCTTGGCAATCCAGTGCACGCAACGAAGCCGGCTTCGAAGAAAGGCAACAGGAGTAGCCGACGATGAACCGCGGCGGGGTTCGATTGCCTTCACCCGCTCCAGTGTTTCAGATACTTCCCGGATTCGCTGATTTCATCTGCACGACTAGCGCGCCCCATTAGCCAGCAAATCCGCGTTTGCCGCACACCGATTTCATTCGCCGGCGCTGCGCGATCCATCAATCGGCGGAGAACCCGAATGGAACGCTCAACCGCCTGAAATCGTCGGGTAGGAGTTCGCGGCCGATCGGAAGCGCCGACCGCGCCGTGCATCTTGGGCGGTGGCAGACACGGCATGCGACGCCGATCGGCGTGGGCGCGTCGGCGCGCGGTCCCGATTCATCGCGGGCATAGATCAACTGCCCGGCATGCTCGGCAGCGCAACCGACCGCGATGGCGCGCTCGACGCGCACGGCGCCGAACGAACCGCCGCCGGCCGTGACGGTCCGGGCGATCGAAAAGAAGCGCTGTCCGTCCGGCAATTCCAGCCATTGGGTGACGATCTGGCGCGGCGTTCTGAAGACGCCATGCACCGACCACAGCGGACACGCACCTCCGTGCTTGGCAAAGGGAAAGCCCGCACCGTCGAGCAGTTTGGAAATATTGCCGGCCGGGTCGACACGGATCAGGAAGAACGGGACCTTTTCCTGACCCGGCCTTTGCAGGGTCGTGACCCGATGAGCGGTCTGCTCGAAGCTGGTGCCGAACTGGCGCGCCAGCGCTTCCAGATCGTAATGACGCGTCTCGGCGGCTTTGGCGAACGCGGAATACGGCATGATCAGCGCGGCCGCGGCGTAGCCCGCGAGTGCCCGGCGTGCCAGCAATTCGGCACTCTTGGTGCTGAACTTCCCGGCTTCGAACGCCGAACTCATCTCGTCTTCCATTTCGAGATAGGCGAGTTGCTGGGCCAGCTGAAAATGCAGGCTTGCGGTATCGAGCGAGTCCTCAAGCAATAATTGCTTGCGATGGCGATCCAGCCGCCTGACGGAGTCGAGCATGACGTCCGGCGGCAAATAGCGGACCCGAAGGTTGTGGCGGACCTTGAGCCGCTCGATGAACCCGCTCGGACCGGCGGTGATCTGGAACAGGCGTTCGGCGGCGTCGTCGATGTTCGCGAAATTGTTGCGGCGTACCGCCAGAAATCGCCGGACTTCCACCACCGGGTCGTTGGCGTCGAAACTGTCCGCGCCCGACGACGACGCGACGCCCGCCAGCGCCGTCGCCCTTCGATCCGCAAGCGCGAGCTGTTCTTCGCGATAGGCGGTGTAGAGGCGAAGGAAGGCTTCGGTCATTCCGGGATAGCTGACAGCGAGATCGCTGATTTCGAGCGCGGGGATATCGATGTCCGAGAACATCGGCTCCTTCAGGATGGAGTTCATCCGCGCCGTGTGATCGGCGCCGCCGTCGCCCGCGAGATCGGCGAGGTCGATCGTGTAGGTGCGGGCGAGGCGAAGCAGCATATCCGCGGTCATTGGCCGCTGATTGCGCTCCAACAGCGCGACATAGGGGGCGGATATCTCAAGATCGGCCGCCATGTCGGCCTGGGTTAGCCCCAAATCGCGCCGCAGGCGCCGCAATCGGGGTCCCATAAAGACGGAGCGGGCGTTCGAAGTGGCCATGACGAATTCCTGGCGTTTAATTCCTAACCGTTTGTAAGATTATTACAGCATTACACGACAAGTTTGTAAACTGTGACAAGTTATCTGCGGGATGGCTAGCGCCCGGCGGCGCGGCGCGTACAAACGCTGCAGAATTTATCGCCAGCCGAAGGGATCATGAACATGAACTATCAGCCGCGTGGGATGAGCGATCTGGCCATCCAGGGCCCAGCTTCCTATCAGAAAGAGATTGAAGCTGCGCAGGCGCTTCTCAAGACCAAGGACACCTGGAACGGCGTGAGCGCAGAAGCCGTGGCGCGCATGCGCTTGCAGAACCGCTTCAAGACCGGCCTCGACGTCGCCCGCTATACGGCGGCGCTGATGCGCAGCGACATGGCCGCCTATGACGCGGACAAGACGAAGTACACCCAGTCGCTCGGTTGCTGGCATGGCTTCATCGCCCAGCAGAAGCTGATCTCGGTGAAGAAGCATTTCGGCACCACCGATCGCTGCTACCTCTATCTCTCCGGCTGGATGATCGCGGCGCTTCGCTCCGAGTTTGGACCGCTTCCCGACCAGTCGATGCACGAGAAAACCTCGGTGCCGGCCCTGATCGAGGAGCTCTACACCTTCCTGCGTCAGGCCGACTCCCGGGAACTCAACGACATTTTCCGTAACCTCGACGCGGCCCGCAAGGCAGGCGACAGCGCGAAGGAAAAGGCATTGATCGAAAAGATCGATACCTTCCAGACCCATGTCGTGCCCGTGATCGCCGACATCGACGCCGGCTTCGGCAACGCGGAAGCAACCTATCTGCTCGCCAAGAAGATGATCGAGGCGGGCGCTTGCGCGCTGCAGATCGAAAACCAGGTCTCGGACGAAAAGCAGTGCGGTCACCAGGACGGCAAGGTCACCGTGCCGCACGAAGTATTCATCGCGAAGATTCGCGCCTGCCGCCACGCTTTCCTCGAGCTCGGCGTCGAGGACGGCATCATCGTGACCCGCACCGACTCGCTCGGCGCAGGCCTCACGCAGCAGATCGCTGTCAGCCACAAGCCGGGCGATCTCGGCGACCAGTACAACAGCTTCCTGGATTGCGAAGAGATCACGGCCGCCAACGCCAGGAATGGCGACGTCATCATCAACCAGAACGGCAAGATGATGCGTCCGAAGCGGCTTCCCAGCAACCTCTATCAGTTCCGTGCCGGCACGGGCGAAGACCGCTGCGTGCTCGACTGCATCACCTCGCTGCAGAACGGCGCCGATCTGTTGTGGATCGAGACCGAGAAGCCGCATATCGAGCAGATCGCCAAGATGGTCGACCGTGTTCAGAAGGTGATTCCGAACGCCAAGCTGGCTTACAACAACTCGCCGTCGTTCAACTGGACGCTCAACTTCCGCTGGCAGGTTTATGACGCGATGAAGGAAGCCGGCAAGGATGTCAGCAAGTACAACCGCGCCGAGCTGATGAAAGTGGAGTACGACACCACGCCGCTGGCGATCGAAGCCGACGAACGCATCCGCACCTTCCAGGCGGATTCGGCCAAGCGCGCCGGCATCTTCCACCATCTGATCACGTTGCCGACCTACCACACGGCTGCGCTGTCGACCGATAACCTCGCGAAGGAATATTTCGGCGAGCAGGGCATGCTGGGCTACGTGAAGAACGTTCAGCGTCAGGAGATCCGTCAGGGTATCGCCTGCGCCAGGCATCAGAACATGGCCGGCTCCGACATCGGCGACGACCACAAGGAATACTTCGCCGGCGAGGCGGCCCTGAAGGCCGGCGGCGCCCACAACACGATGAACCAGTTCGGCTGATTAACCAGCTCGACTGACGATACGAACGGACAAGTCTGGATCTCACGGGACTCCAGACTTTTTCTTGCAATAACCCTCGCGACGGCCTCGGCAATCCCAGCGATTGCACGAGGCCGAATTGTTTGAGGCTTGCGCAGCGAAGCATCTCGACGGATGCTGACACTCCCCGCAAGCCCGATCAGGTAAAAACCCCATGCCCGTCGACACCAAAGCCGCCACCGACCGTCTGATGCGCTTCCTCGCCGTCGAGGGCGTGACCGGAAAGGAGGCGGCGATAGGGCGCGAGCTCGGCACCGCACTGCAGGAAAGCGGCGTGCCGGCGGCCGCGATCCGCCTCGACGACGCCAATGCGCGCATTCCGGTGCCGACCGAGACCGGCAACCTCATCGTCGATCTGCCCGGCCGTGGCGCGATGCACAACCAGCCGCGGATCATGTTCATGACCCATATGGACACGGTGCCGTTGTGCGCGGGAGCCAAACCAAAACTATCCGGGCGCAAGATCGTCAACGCGGCGAAGACCGCGCTCGGCGGCGACAACCGCGCCGGCTGCGGCGTTCTAGTCACGCTGGCCGCTGAGCTCGCCAGGCAAAAGCTCGATCATCCGCCGATCACGCTGTTGTTCTGCGTGCGCGAGGAAAGTGGGCTGTGGGGCGCGCGCCACGTCAAGACTGCCGAGCTCGGCTCTCCTGACATGGCCTTCAACTTTGACGGCGGCTCTGCCTCCAATGTCACGATCGGCGCTGTTGGCGCGGACCGCTGGCAGGTCGAGATTTTCGGCCGCGCCTCCCATGCCGGCGTTGCACCGGAGCGCGGGATCAGTTCGACCATGATTCTTGCGCTCGCGCTCGCCGATCTGAAGGCCGGTGGCTGGTTCGGCAAGGTGGTGAAAGGCAAGCGGCAGGGCACCAGCAATGTCGGACCCGTTACCGGCGGCGAGGGCCGGCCGGCGGGAGATGCTACCAACGTCGTCACCGATTATGTGCATGTGCGCGGCGAAAGCCGCAGCCACGACAGCAAGTTCTTCAAGGAGATCACCAAGGCCTACAAGGCAGCGTTCGAGAAGGCGGCCAAGCGCGTCAAGAACAGCGATGGCAAGACGGGCCGCGTCAAGTTCAAGGCCGAGACCGACTATTATCCGTTCCGCATGAAGGACGGCCTGCCCGTGGTCAAACGCGCGGTCGCGGCCGTGTCCGGCGTCGGCGGAACACCGGTCATCCGCGCCGCCAATGGCGGGCTCGA
>JACDAG010000086.1 GCA_013695565.1 Bradyrhizobium sp. | reverse complement strand
GGTTGATACCTTCCGCAACACTACGGCCGCGGCGTATGGGTCCCGGCGTTCGCGGGGACGACGGGTGAAATCTACTCCGCCGCCTGTTGCGCCACCGTAGGCGCTGTGCCCGCCACCGTGGCGCGGCGCATATCGCGGGGCTGGGACTGGTCGTAGCGCCGCACGCGATGCATGGTCTGGCGGTTGTCCCACATCACCAGATCATGCAGCGTCCACCGGTGGACGTGGACGAATTCGGGTTGTGTGGCGTGCTCGTTGAGGTCGCGCAGCAACAGCCGCGCTTCCGGCATCGTCATCCCCTTGATGGCGCCGGCATGTGACGACAAATACAGCGACTTGCGGCCGTGCACCGGGTGGGTCCGCACCAGCCGCTGCAGCACCGGCTTGAACAGCTGCTTCTCTTCATCGGTGTAATCGAGGAAGCCGAGCGAGCCCCGCGAATACATCAGCGAATGCTCGCAGATCATGTCTTCGATCTCGGCCTTGGACTCGTCATCGAGTGCATCATAGCCCGCGCGCATGTCGGCGAATTCGGTGTTGCCGCCCTTCGGGTTCACTACCCGGGCCGACAGCAGCGAAAATTTCGCGGGGATCGGGCGGAACGATGAGTCGGAATGCCACAGGCAATTGCCGAGGTTGAAAAGGTTCACACGGCTGTCGCGCGGCAACGGCTTGCCGTCCTTGCCGAGGTTGGAGACGTCGTTGAGCCCGGTCTGGAGCCGCGAATCCTCCGGCTTGACGACGCTGCCGCCGCGCGGGTTCTCGCGCTCGCCAAAATTCAGCGCGAACGCCATCTGCTGCTCGTCGGTCACGTTCTGGTCGCGAAACAGCAGCACGGCGTATTTGTCCATGCCGGCTTCGATGTCGGTGGCCTCCTGCGGCGTCAGCGGCTTGCGCAGATCGACGCCCGAAACCTCGCCGAAAAAATGCTTGCCCAGCTGCCGGATCGTGACCGTCATGGCGTTTCTCCGTAAAGCGGCGGGCGGTTTGTCCCGCTTCGTTTGGTAAAAAACTACTCTCTGACGGGCTCAAGTCAACGTTTTGGCTGCATGCCCGCTACGCGTTTCGCGCCATCAACCCGCCATCCACCGGAATAACCACACCGGTCAGGTACGCCGCGGCCGGCAGGCACAGGCTCAGGGTCATATGGGCGACTTCCTCGGGATCGCCGTAGCGGCCGAGTGCGGTGCGGCGCTTGGCGTAAATGGTCTTGTGCTCCTCCGAAATCCGCTCGGTGATCCCGGTCCGGATCGGGCCCGGGCAGATGCAATTCACCGTAATGCCCTCGCGGCCGAGTTCCACGGCGAGCGCGCGGGTCAGGCCGGTCACCCCGGCTTTCGCGGCCGCGTACGGGCTGTTTGTCGCGGTGGCGCCGAGCGCTTCGGTGGAGGCGATGTTGACGATCCGCGGGCATTTTGATCGGCGCAAATGTGGCAGCGCGGCACGGATGATGCGCGGATGCGCCGTCAGCATGACCGCCAGCGCCTTGGTCCAGGCCTCGTCATAGCTATCCGCGTCGATGGCGGCGCGCAGCGACAGGCCGGCATTGTTGATCAGGATGTCCAGCCCGCCGAAATGCGTGGCGATGGCGTTGACCACCTTGATGATGTCATCGGCCCTGGCGACGTCGAGCGGCCAGGCTTTCGCAGTGCCGCCCCTTGCCTTGATTTCATCCGCGACGGCCTGCGTGGCCTCGGCGTTGATATCGGTGACGGCCACGTTGGCGCCTTCGGCGGCGAACACCAGTGCTGTGGCGCGGCCCATGCCGCTGGCGGCGCCGGTGACGAGAACGGTCAGGCCCTTGACCGAACGGCTGAGCTCTCTGAAATCTGACATGGCGGAATCTGACCTAAAATGAGTCGTACGAATTTGTGCGTTGCGTTGCAGGATTGACAAGGCTGGCACCGATCCGCAGACAGGTCAAACCAAAGCGTTTTCCAGCGAAGTGGGCTCCGGTTCGCGTGAAGAAAACGCGTCAAAACAAAAATTGAGAGCCCCGTTCCGATTCAATCCAAACGGAAGCGGCTCTAGGCGGCAGCAGGGTGCAACGGTGGCCAAACTTTCCGGTCCGCAGATTCGTCGCCTCGAGATTGCGGATGCCGCCCTGTTTCGGGAGATCCGCCTGGAGGCGCTGCAGAAAAATCCTGAAGCCTTCGGCAGCACGTTCGAGCGCGAAAACGCGCAACCGCTATCGTGGTTCGAGGCTACCCTTGGCCGCACGGACATCTTTGGTGCGTTCCTCGACGGGACGCTTGCCGGAATAGCCGGATATTCCGCGCAGGAAAATTCCAAGCAGGCGCACAAGGGACTGCTTTGGACCATGTATGTTCGCGCCACGGCGCGGAATTCGGGAGTCGGAAAAGCGCTGGTTGCGGCGGTGCTCGACCATGCATGCGGGCGCGTGGAGATGGTTCAATGGACCGTGGTCAGCGCGAATGAAAGCGCGCACCGGCTCTATCGCGCGATGGGCTTTGCCGAATACGGCCATGAGAAGAAAGCCCTCAAGCACGACGGGCGCTATTACGACGAAATCCTGATGGTCAACTTCCTCGATCCACAACAAGAAAAGGAATCGCAGCAATGAACGAACTCGATTTCAGCGGCAAGCAGGTGCTGGTGGTCGGCGGCTCCAGCGGGATCGGCAACGGCATCGCGCAGGCGTTCCGCACCAAGGGTGCGCGCGTCGCGGTCTGCGGCACCCGCGCCAGTGCGGCGGATTATTCCGCCGCTGAAGGATCGGATCTCGCCGGCCTCGACTATGCGCAGCTTGACGTCAGCAACGCGCAGGCGATTGAGCAATTCAAGCCCTCGTTCGCGGCGCTCGACGTGCTGGTGCTGGCGCAGGGTGCTGTGATCTACCGGCGCGGCGAATTCGAGATGGACGGCTTTCGCAAGGTGCTCGAAGTCAACCTGATGAGCCTGATGGCGTGTGCGACGAAATTCCATGCGATGCTAAGCGGCAGCAAAGGTTCGCTGATCATCGTCAGTTCGACCGCGGCCTATCATTCCACCATGGGCAATCCGGCCTACAACGCTTCGAAGACCGGCGCGGTCGGCTTGACGCGCACGCTCGGTGAGGCCTGGGCCGAGAACGGCATCCGCGTCAACGGCATCGCGCCGGGGCTGGTCGACACCAAGATGACCAAGGCGACGACGGCCAATCCCAAGCGGCTTGAAGGCGCGCTGGAACGGATTCCGCTGAAGCGTCTCGGCACCCCTGCCGACATGGCCGGTGCCGCCTTGTTCCTGGCGTCGCCGCTGGCGTCCTATGTGATCGGCCAGACCATCATCGTCGATGGCGGTTTGATTCTTTAGCCTCCGGAACCTGCAAGCGTCTCATCGGTTACATCCCCTGAAACAGGGAGTGATCGCGATGGACAAGGACAGGATTGCAGGTTCGGCCAAGGATTTTGCCGGCAAGGTCGAAGGCGCCGTCGGCAGCATCGCCGGTGATGCCAAGACACAGGCTGAGGGCCGCGCGCGCGAGGCAGCAGGCACGGTGCAGAATTTATACGGTCAGGCCAAGGATGCGGCGAACGACGCCGCCGATGCCGCGGTCAACTACGCCAAAGACGCCTATGACAACAGCGGCGACACCATTCGCGACGGTCAGAAGGCGATGGCAAAAACGGTGCAGGAAAATCCGCTCGGTGCGCTCTTGGTTGCCGGCGGAATTGGATTTGCACTGGCGCTGTTGATGTCGCGTCCGGCGCGCCGCCCGCCACAGCGTTGGCGGTATTACGGCTGATCGCCGCACTTCGCCCCGTCATCCCCGGACGAACGCGCTTGCGTTCGCTCGGGAGGTGCGCGCTCTTGCGCGCCTCGAAGGATGAGTACGGCCCGCGGCCTATCCTTCGAGGTTCGCTTCGCTCGCGCCTCAGGATGACGTGAGTGCAAGCCGACTTCCATCTTACATGGAATGACGACAATTATTAC
>JACDAG010000885.1 GCA_013695565.1 Bradyrhizobium sp. | reverse complement strand
CCTTAACACTATCACAGGACGTTTATTTCGTCGTCCCGGGATCGCCGGCGGCGCATGGCCGGTGCAAACGCGACCGGCGTGTCTCACCTCGCTTTTTGCGGTACGGTCTGCAGCAATTCCTGCAAGTGCTGTTTGTAGAATTTGGCGTTGCCGGTGGTGAGGTGGCCGCGGGTCTCGGCCGAGGCGGGAATGAGGTAGAGCCGGGCATTCCTGATGCGCTTCAGCGCCGCCTCGGTCACGCCGGTTTCCGGCGGATTACGCTCGTCATCGGCGGCATTGATCGCGAGCACCGTGGCCTCGATCCGCTCCAGCAGGCCGGAGGGATCGTAGTCGCGCGAGGCCTCGTACTGATAGAGGAAGTCGTTGGCATCGGCGGTGACTGCTATCGCCATCCGGTCGTCGAACAACTTGTCGGCCTTGGCCGCGGTCGGCGCCAGCATCTGGTAGGCGAGGCTGCCGCCGCTGGTGGCGATGCCAAAGGCGTTGACCGCGTATTTCATCATCCGCGGCTGCGCCGCGTAATTGCCTTTGTTGTAATCGGGATCGTTGCGAATGGTTTCCAGCATCATCCGCCGCAGCAGCCAGTTGCGCGCCGCCATCTCGGTCGGCTGCGACGCCATCGGCACCAGCAAATCCATGAACTGCGGATACCGCACGCCCCAGATCCAGGTCAGCATGCCGCCCATCGAGTTGCCGATTACCAGCCGTAAATGGCTGATGCCGAGGCCTTCGCTCACCAGACGATAATGCGCGTCGACAATGTCCTCGTAATTGTATTTGGGGAAGGTCGTCTTCATGCCGTCGGAAGGTTTTGAGGATTTGCCGTGGCCGAGGCAGTCGGGGATGATGATGTAGTATTTCGCGGCATCGAGCGGTTGGCCGGGACCGAACAACTGGCCGGCGAAATCCGCCGTGAGCATCCGCGCCGCATCGCCGCCCGAACCGTGCAGCACCAGCACCGGCTGCCCGGTCGGCTCGCCGACGGTGGTGTAGCGCAGCCGCAATTCGCGAATCGTCTCGCCGGTATGGAATTTGAAATCCCTGGCGATCCAGTCGGCAGGCTTCGGGGCCGGATAGCCGGCGGCTGCTGTGGAAGCGGTCAATGCAAAACTCCCGACTGCAGCGCGTGCGAACATTTCATGATGCGTCTCCCCGGTGCGGCCGCCTTGCCCGGGCCGCTTGCCGTCCCCTACTTACAGCACACTCATTTCGCCGTCACGAGGTCGCCGTAGAAGGTGTAATTCGCTTTCGGGCCCTGCATCACCAGTGTCCAGTGCGTGAAGTCGATCGCGGAGGTGCAGGAATTACCGCCACCCTGGAAGATCAAGGTCAGGATCTGCCGTGGTGCGATGCCGGGTGCAAACACGCCGCTGCCCGCGGCCGGCGCTGACAGCTTCAATTCCTTGTAGAGCGTTGGTCCGTGGCCCCTGTCGGGGCGGTCGCGCGGGTCGACCTCGAATACCGAGACCGTGCGGGGGTGTGCCAGCACCAGTGTGCCGGTGTGGCCGGCGGCATCCCGGAACGAAAGCACCAGCCGGTCCTCCAGCCAATTCGCTGAGAGCTTGTAAGTTCCTGATGGCGTCGTGATGCCTTCCTTGCCTTCGACGTCGCCTTCGCCGACGAACAAGGTCGCCTTGCCGCCGAAGCGCAGGCTTTCGATTTCCTGCCGCTTGCCGGAATCCAGCGCCACCGTGGCGACGTTGCGCTGGCCTTCATTGGTGCAACAGGCGCAGGCCAAGGCTGCCGAGACAAAGGCGGAGGAGACCAAGGCGGGGGAGGTTTGGGTCAGGACATAAAGGGCGAGCGCGAGGCCCAGGCCGCGGCCGAACGGTGCGATCATCGGAGGCCTTTCGCTGTCGCGTGATCGTTGGTCGCAGCTTGTATCCCGCGCGTTCACCGGATTGTGAGCGTTCGCGTGGAGCTAGTACCTCGCCACAGTGATTATGACTCTTTGGATGTGACGGGATAGGCGCGGCCCATTTTGGCGCGAGCTTTGTCGGTTGTGAACATCCAATTGATGCGGGCGCCTGCGGCGTTTCGTTGTCG
>JACDAG010000882.1 GCA_013695565.1 Bradyrhizobium sp. | reverse complement strand
GCAGGAAATAGCTGGTGCCGATATCGCAGCCGCCGAGGCCGAGCTTGATGAAGGCGCAGTTCATCCGCGCCGATCTGGTGGCGATGCGAATATCCGCCGCCAGCGCCAGCGCAAAGCCGCCACCGGCGGCGGCGCCCTGCACCAGCGCGATGATCGGCTGCGGACAGCGCCGCATCAGCATCACGATATCGGCAATGCGGCGCTGCGAATCCAGCGACTCGGTGACACCGGGCGGCTCCTGCTGGCCGGCGCGGCGCTTCATCGCATGTTTGAGATCGAGCCCGGCGCAGAACGACGCGCCGGCCGCCCTCAGCACCACCACGCGCGTGGTACGGTTGCGCTGCAGGCCTTCGAAATAGGCGTTCAACGCATCGATCATGTCGGGGTTGAGCGCGTTGAGGCTGTCCGGGCGATTGAGCGTCACCCGGTCGACCCCGTCATGGTGTTCGATCAGCAGCGGTTGAGTCATTGCCGTCGCCCCCCACTCATCGTCGTCCCGGCCAAGCGAAGCGCGAGCCGGGACCCATACGCCGTGTCGTATCGATGAGGCATGGTGGCAGAGACCTTCTGCAACAAGAACCGCCGCGGAGTATGGGTCCCGGCGTTCGCCGGGACGACGATAGTTATGAGCAACGCCTACCGCGGCGCCATGCGGATGGCGCCGTCGAGGCGGATGGTTTCGCCGTTGAGCATCGCGTTCTCGACGATGTGGACCGCGAGGTTGCCGTACTCGGAGGCGTCGCCGAGCCGCGCCGGATGCGGCACCTGCGCGCCGAGGCTCTTGCGGGCTTCCTCGTTCAGGCCCATCAGCAGCGGCGTCAGGAACAGGCCGGGCGCAATGGTGTTGACGCGGATCTTGAGCGTCGCGAGATCGCGAGCCGCCGGCAGAGTCAGGCCGACCACACCACCCTTTGAGGCCGCATAGGCGATTTGGCCGATCTGGCCTTCATACGCAGCGACGCTGGCGGTGTTGACGATGACGCCGCGCTCTTCACCGATCGGGGGCGCAGTGGCGAGCCGTTCCGCAAACAGGCGCAGCACGTTGAAGGTGCCGATCAGGTTGACGTTGATGATGCGGACGAACTTCGCCAACGGATAGACGCCGTCCTTGCCGACGGTGCGCTGCGAACCGCCGATGCCGGCGCAGTTCATCAGCACGCGCGCGATGCCATGCGCGGCTTCGGCCTTGGCGATCGCGGCCTTGATCGCTTCCTCGTCGGTGACGTCGGCGTGGAGGGCGACGCCCTTCACTTCGGCGGCGACCTTTTCGGCGTTTTCCTTGTTCTGGTCGATGACGCCGATTTTCGCGCCCTTGGCGGCCATGGCGCGGGCGGTCGCGGCACCGAGACCGGAGCCACCGCCGGTGATGAGAACGGCAACGTCTTGTAACTGCATTGTATCTACCTTTCCTTGGAGCGTTTCTTCTCTAGACTTTGCGAATGGCGAATAGCGAGTGGCGAATAGGGAAGATAAAAACCTGCCTGTAATCTATTCGCTACTCGCCATTCGCCTCTTTCTCTTTCGCTATTCGCCTCTTTTTTCTTCAACCATTCCACCGCAGATCAGCGCTTCCATATGCTTGATGTACTGGCGGCAGACTTCGTCGGTGACCGGACCGACGCCGGTCGCGCGCGACATCGCGTGGCGGCCGAAGAACAGGTGATCGCAGGCGCCGACCAGGCTGGTGTAGAACATGACAGGGTCGATATTGCGGAACTCCCCGGCCTTGATGCCTTCCGCGAGCAGCCGTTTCTGGAACTCCAGCAAGGGCGCCACGAAGAACTTCGACACCTCGTCGGCCGCTTCCGTGCTGCTTTCATGCAGCAGATAATGAATCAGCCGGTTCATATACGGGAACTGGTGATAGGCGCGGATGATGCCGCCGATGTGCAGCTTGAGTTTGGCGGTCGGCGAGATCGGCTGGCTGATGAGATATTCGAGCTGCGACATCTCAGTGGCGGCGTCGCGCGCCAATAGCGCCAGCAACAGCCCGTCCTTGTTGCCGAAATGGTATTTCACCAGGGCGGCGTTGACGCCGGATTTCTGCGCGATGTCGGAGAGCGATACCTCGATCGAGGCACGCTCGATCATCAGCTCGCTCGCCGCCACAAGCAGCTTCTCGGCGGTGGTATTTTTGCCGCCTGCAAGCCTGGTCGGTACGCTGGTATTCAACTGTGATCCCATCACTGCCAAAGAAACTGCCAAGAAAACTGCCAACCTCCGAAATCCGGCCCGCACATAAGCGCATGCCGCGGCTGCACTCAAGAGTTAATTGATTGATTGACTAAATCCCGGACCATCCCTTAAATCCGGCCCATCATTCAAAGCCATCCAACAACAAATCAGGGAGAACAGACATGGCCGAGGCCTATATCGTCGCCACCGCACGCACCGCCGGTGGCCGCAAGGGGGGACGTCTCGCAGGCTGGCATCCGGCCGACCTCGCCGCGTCCGTACTGGATTCCCTGATCGATCGCAGTGGCGCCGATCCCGCCCAGGTCGAGGACGTCATCATGGGCTGCGTGATGCAGGCCGGCGAACAGTCCAACAATATCGGCCGCAACGCCGTCATGGCTTCGAAACTGCCGGAAAGCGTTCCCGCCACCTCGATCGACCGCCAGTGCGGCTCGTCGCAGCAGGCGCTGCATTTCGCAGCCCAAGCGGTGATGTCCGGCACCATGGATTGCGTGATCGCGGCGGGCGTTGAATCGATGACGCGGGTGCCGATGGGGCTGGCTTCTTCGCTGCCGGCCAAGAACGGCTTTGGTCACTACAAGAGCCCGGGCATCGAGAAGCTCTACCCGAACATCATGTTCAGCCAGTTCACCGGTGCTGAAATGATGGCGGAGAAATACGGTCTCTCCAAGGATGAGCTCGACGCCTATTCCTACAACAGCCACCAGCGCGCGATTGCGGCGACGCAAGCCGGTAAGTTCAAGGACGAAATCGTCTCGCTGCAGATCACCCGCGCCGACGGCACGACCGACACCCACCATATCGACGAAGGTATCCGCTTCGATTCCAGCCTCGATGGCATCAAGGGTGTCAAGCTGATCGCCGAGAACGGCAAGCACACCGCCGCCAGCGCCAGCCAGATCTGCGACGGCGCCTCCGGCGTGATGGTCGTCAACGAAAAGGGCCTGAAATCGCTCGGCGTCAAGCCGCTGGCGCGGATCCATCATCTGACCATGATGGGCGGCGATCCCGTGATCATGCTGGATGCGCCGTTGCACGCCACCAAGCGCGCACTGGAGAAGGCCGGCATGTCGGTGGATGACATCGACCTGTTC
>JACDAG010000872.1 GCA_013695565.1 Bradyrhizobium sp. | reverse complement strand
TCAACGAGCCGAATGTGCCGATCAATGTCGACATCTGGCTGGAGGAAGGCAATCTGCTCGACCTCGGCAATTTCCGCCTTAGTGTGATGTACACGCCGGGCCATACGTCGGCCTGCATCACGCTGTTCGACCAGGACAAGGGCCTGCTGTTCGCCGCCGACACGCTGATGCCCGGCGGCGTGATGGGCGGCGTGTTCGGCTCCGGCAGCATCGCCGACTATATCCAGTCGCTGGAGCGGCTGAAGGGTTTGAATTCGAAGATCCTGCTGTCCGGCCACGGCCGCCTGTCCGATACGCCGCAGGACGACGTACGGGTCGCCATCCAACGCTCGCATACGCTGCTGTCGGACACCGCGCAATTATTCGACGCGCTGGACGCACGTTCGAATTTCGAGCCGATCATGCAATCGGTACGTGACCTCAACAAGCTGGATGACGGATAGGCACCCGGTGCCGCCCCGCAATAATTGCGGCAGCCGGAATTCTTCCCCGCATGTGCCGATCTTTGGCGCGCTTCATGATCACGCTCGACCGCGCGTCGGTGATCCAGCCATTTGACAAATTTTGCCGCGGCCTGTTCAACAACAGCAACAGTGACGCCTGCAAGAGGCACAGGGAGAGAACACCATGAAATTTTACGACTCGGTCGGACCGAACCCGCGCATCGTCCGCATGTTCATGGCGGAGAAAGGCATCGAGATGCCGAAGCAGACGGTCGATCTGCGCAAGGGCGAGAATCGGGAAGCCGAGCATTTGAAACGCAATCCGCACGGCCAGATGCCGGCGCTCGAACTCGATAATGGCAGCTATCTCTCGGAAGTCCTCCCGATCTGCGAATATCTCGAAGAGAAGAATCCCTCGCCCGCGATGATCGGAACGACGGCCGAAGAGCGCGCCGAATGCCGGATGTGGACGCGCCGCGTCGACCTCAACATCTGCGAACATCTCGCCAACGGTTTTCGCTTTGGCGAGGGGCTGAAGTTCTTCGAAAAGCGCATCCTCTGCGCGCCCGAAGCCTCGCCCGGCCTGAAGATGATTGCCGCCAACCGCTTGCATTGGCTCGACGGCCAAATGGCGGGCAAGGACTATCTCTGCGGCAAGCGCTTCACGCTGGCCGACATCCTGCTCTATTGCTGGCTCGATTTCGGCGGCACGGTCGGCCAGCCGCTGGATCAGTCCAACAAGAACATCGCGGCGTGGATGGCACGGATCGCGGAACGGCCGTCGGCGAAGGCGTAGGCACTCTCAGCGTCATTGCCTGCGACAAGCGCGAAGCGCTTGCGCAAGGGAGCGAAGCGACGAAGCAATCCATTCTTTCTTTTCGTCGCGCGATGGATTGCTTCGCGGAGCCTGTCATCGGGCGCGCATTCGCGCGACCCGTTGGCTCGCAATGACGTGGAGGGTTAAATCACCACCGGTGCGTCCGGCAGTTCGTTGCGGCCGGCAACGGTGGCTGGAAAATGCGCCGCCAGTTGTCGAGACACCGCCTCGATCCCCTTTATCACGCCGCGTTCGAACTGGCCGCTGCGGAACTCCGTCTCCATCGCGACGCAGATTTTCTCCCAGCCGGCGGTGCCGACATGGGAATCGATGCCACGGTCGGCGACGATCTCGACGTCGCGGTCGGCGAGCAGGAGATAGATCAGCACGCCGTTGTTGTGCGCGGTGTCCCAGATTCGCAGTTGCGAGAAAATATCGAGCGCCCGCTCCCGCGCCGGCTGGTTCCTGAACAGCGGCGCGCCGTCGAGCGCGCCCTCCACGACGAAGCGAACCTGGCCCAAATGCGTGGCTTCGCCCGCCTTGATCGCCGCCTCGATCGCGGCGAGCACGCTTGGCGGAAAGTCACGCCGCTCCCGCCAGCGGTGCTGGAGAAGATGCCTGCCGATGCGTTTGATGCCCATATTTGCTATCTACCGGCTCTCTCTACCAGCTTCCGGACGCGCCGCCGCCGCCGAAACTGCCACCCCCGCCGCCACTGTCGCTCGAACTGCTGCTGCTCGAACTGCCGCCGGATGACCAGGAGCCGCCGCTGCTGCCGCCGGACCAACCGCCTCCGCTGCCACGGCGGCCCGGCGTCGGCGCCGTGATAGCTTCGCCGAACATCACGAAGAGCGATGTGATGACGCCGGCGATTGCGCCCGCCAGCAGGGAGCCGAACAGATACCAGGCGATCAGCGTCGCCAGCCCGCCACCGACGGCCGAGCCGGCCAGGCGACCGAGCAAGGTTCGCATCACTCCACCGAACAGCAGCACCGGGATGAGGAGAAACGGATTGAATATATCGGTGATGTCGAACAGACCCGAGCCTTGCCAATGCGGCGGCTCCGGCGCCGGCAGTTTCTCGCCATCGATGACGCGGATGATCCGGCCGATACCGGCGGAGACCCCACCGGCGAAATCGCCGGTCTTGAATTTCGGCGTGATCTCCTCGTCGATGATGCGCTTGGTGGTGACGTCGGTGAGCGCGCCTTCGAGACCGTAGCCGACCTCGATGCGTAAGTGGCGGTCGTTCTTGGCGATGACGAGCACGGCACCGTCATCGACCTTCTTGCGACCGATCTTCCAGGCTTCCGCCACCCGGAGCGAGAACTGCTCGATCGCCTCGCCGTCCGTCGTCGGAGCGATCATGACAGCGATCTGGCTGCCCTTTCGCGCTTCGAAAGCCCTGATGGTCTGGTTCAGCGAAGCGATATCGCCGCTGCTGAGCGTCCCGGTCTGATCGACCACGCGCCCGACCAGCGGCGGCACCGCGACGACGGCGAGGGCCACCGAAGCCCAGCACAGCAGCAGCGCAAGCAGGGAAGCTCTTGCAGCGTTCATCGCGGTTTGTCTTGTCTGCTATTTTGCAGGCGCTGCCGGTGTCGGATTGAAATCCACCTTCGGCGCCTTGGAAATCTCCTTCTCGTTCTCGACCGAGAAGTTCGGCTTTTCCTTGTACCCGAACATCATCGCGGTCAGGTTGTTCGGAAAGGTGCGGATGCCGACATTATAATCCTGCACCGTTTTGATGTAGCGGTTGCGCGCCACGGTGATGCGGTTCTCGGTGCCTTCGAGCTGTGCCATCAGGTCCTTGAACAGCGCATCCGATTTCAGCTGCGGGTAATTCTCGGTCACGACCAGCAATCGCGACAGCGCGCTGGAGAGTTCCCCCTGGGCGGCCGTGAATTTCTGGAACGCGGCGGGATCGTTGAGCACCTCGGGCGTCGCCTGGATGCTGCCGACCTTGGCGCGGGCGTTGGTGACGCCGAGCAGCACATCCTTTTCCTGCTGCGCGAAACCCTTCACCGAATTGACGAGGTTGGGCACGAGGTCGGCGCGGCGCTGGTACTGGTTCACCACTTCCGACCAGCCCGCCTTGACCTGCTCGTCATTGGTCTGGATCGCGTTATAGCCGCAATTGGTCAGGCTCAACATCGCCAACGCCGCCAGCACGTTCCAAAATCTGCGCATCGTATTCTCCTGGTATAATTTCGCGGCACGGTATCAGAATGGTGCCCATTCACACAGTCATTCCGGGGCGATGCGAAGCATCGAACCCGGAATTTCGAGATTCCGGGTCTGGTGCTAGCGCACCATCCCGGAATGACGGAGTTAGTTTTGCTGATAGCTCTTGCCTATCATCAGCTGAAATAGTCACATGGCCCCACAATAATAAGGGAGGGGCCCATGACCGCGTTCGAAACCATCGTCGTGGAACGGCCGGAACCGCGCATCGCGCGGATCGTGATGAACCGGCCGGAGGCGCGCAATGCCCAGAATCTGCAGATGACCTACGACCTCAATGCCGCCTTCGATGAAGCCGTGCAGGACGATACCGTCAAGGTCATTATCCTCGCCGGCTCAGGCCCGCATTTTTCGGCTGGCCATGACCTGCGGCCGGGCGGCAAGAACAATGCCGGCGCAGATTTTCCGCCGGTCGGAAATTGGGGCGGCTTTGCCGAACCCAACGCCCACGGCCGCTTCGCCCGCGAGCAGGAAATCTATCTGCAGATCACCCGGCGCTGGCGCAATCTGGCGAAGCCGACGATTGCCGAGGTTCACGGCAAGTGCATCGCCGGTGGCCTGATGCTGGCCTGGGCGTGCGACATGATCGTTGCGAGCAGCGATGCCGAATTCTGCGATCCCGTGGTCGCGATGGGCGTCTGCGGCGTCGAATGGTTCGTGCACCCCTGGGAACTCGGCCCGCGCAAGGCCAAGGAATTGCTGTTCACGGCCGATGCCTGGAGCGCCGACGAGGCGCACCGGCTCGGCATGGTCAATCACGTCGTGCCGCGTGCCGAACTCTCTTCGTTCGTGATGGCGCTGGCGCAGAAGATCGCGGCGAAGCCTTCGTTTGCACTGAAGCTGACCAAGGAGGCCGTCAATCGCTCGGTGGATGTGATGGGACAGCCCGCGGCGATCGAGCAGGCGTTCGCGCTGCATCAGCTCTGTCACGCGCATAATCTCCAGGAATTTGGAATGGTGGTGGATCCCGCAGGCCTCCATCCTTCCGTCAGGAAATCAGCAGTAACGAAGTAGGACATGAAGTAGCAGATATGGACCTTACCCTGAGCGACGAGCAGCGGCTGCTGCGCGAGAGTGCCGAACGCTTTGTGAGCGAGACCTACAACGCCGATCATCGCCGCCGGCTGACGAACGATCCGCTCGGCTTCAGTGCCGATATCTGGAAGCAGTTTGCCGAGCTCGGCTGGCTGGCGCTGCCGATACCGGAAGCCCATGACGGGCTCGGCGGCGGCGCGGTCGAGGTCGGCATCCTGATGGAAGCGTTCGGGCGCGGTCTGGTTTCCGAACCCTATCTCTCCACCGTGGTGATCGGCGCCGCGCTGATCGCCGAATGCGGCAGCGAGGCCCAGAAGCAGACGCTGCTGCCCAAGGTCGCCGACGGCTCGCTCTATCTGGCGTTCGCGCATTCGGAGCGCGCGGCGCGGTTCGATCTGGCTGACGTTGCGACCACGGCCCGGAAGACGCCGGAGGGCTGGCGCCTCGATGGCAGCAAGACCGCGGTGCTCGACGGCAACGCCGCCGGGCAGATCATCGTCTCGGCGCGTACCGCAGGGATTAATGGCGCAGCGGGGAAGCTGGGCCTGTTCCTGG
>JACDAG010000869.1 GCA_013695565.1 Bradyrhizobium sp. | reverse complement strand
TTCGTAGGGTGGGCAAAGGCGCGCCTGCGCCGTGCCCACCATCTGCCGAACCGCTTTCTTGATGGTGGGCACGCTACGCTTTGCCCACCCTACGGTTCTTTGTGCCGACACGCCCTCGCGATCTCGCGGCGCTGATCGCCCGAGCTTTGCTCCCTGGCATCGCGGACGGGTGAGGGGTTTGTTTCCGCGGATAGGTACCCCTCATCCGGCGCTTCGCGCCACCTTCTCCCACAAGGGGAGAAGGGAAGAAAACGCAGCCCCGCTCAATCACCCCTTCGGCGGATCGAGCCGCTGCAGGATTTCCTGGAACGGCGGCAGCGCTTCGCAGCGCGCGGCGTGGGCCTGCAGCGCTGGATAGCGCGCGTCGAACAATGCGGGATGGGCTTCGCCGGTGAAGCGCAAGGCGCAGGCGACCATGATGTCGGCGTGGCCGATGCGGTCGCCGAACCAGAACACCGAGGGGATGGCCTCGCGTTCCCGTTCCAGCATCTCCAGCACGCCGCCGATCTGCGCCTCGCAGCGCTCGACCCAGAGCGCGAGCTGCTCCTTGCGCAACACGCGCTCGTAAATCAGGCTGACCGCCTTGTCGGCCAGGCCGCTGCCGAGCGCGCAGATCCGCAATTGCCGGCGGCGCAGATCGCCGCGCTCGGCCATCATCGCCTTTTCCGGGCCGACCAGTTCATCGAGCGAATCCAGGATCGCCGTGCTCTCGATCAGCGCCTCGCCGCTGTCGAGCACCAGCGTCGGCACCCGGCGCAGCGGATTATACGGCGCGATCTTGTCGGCATCGCCGAAGGTCGACCACGGGCGGTGCTCGAAGGCTAAACCATAGAGCCGCAGCGCAATCGCGACGCGGCGGACGAAGGGGGAGTCGTATTGGCCGATCAGGAACATGGCGTCAGGTGCCTTTCTCTTGGTCATTGCGGGCGGCCGCCTGCGTCGCGCAGACGACGTCAATTTGTCCGCGTTGCCGGCTATGCATCTTGTTTGAAGCTGTCATATTGCTGATGGATCGACATCCGATCAAGCCTGAAAGACCGCCATGCGCCTGAACATTGTCCTCGCCTTGCCGCTGATTGTACTCGCCTGGCTCCCGCTGATCGCGTCAGGTGCGGCCAACGCCCAGAGCGGCCCGCCCGGCTTCCTGTCGCCATCGAAGAACATCGCCTGCGCCTATTTCGACTACGACAAGCAAAACACGCTCCGTTGCGACATCATGGAAGCCACCGTGACGGTGCGACGGCCGGCCGATTGCGATCTCGAATGGGGCAAGGCGTTCGAGATGAATGCAAAGGGCGGCGCCGTACGCCTCTGCTACGGCGACACGGTGATGGACCCCAAGATGCCGGTGTTGGCCTATGGCGAAGTCTGGCAGCGCGGCGGATTTACCTGCAAGTCGGAGCAAGCGGGCGTGACGTGCTTCAACGCGGACAGGCGCGGATTTTCGCTGGCGCGGGCGAAGCAGGAGTTGTTTTGAGGGATCTCCACCACAACTCGCCCACCCGCAAGCCGTCCACACCCACAACTCGTCATACTCCGCGAAAGCGGAGTATCCAGTACGCCGCGGCTTCTCGGCTCCATCGCACCTGCTCTGGAATACTGGATCCCCGCCTGCGCGGGAATGACGTCGGAGGACGAAGGCACTGGAGCGCCTCACTCAATCACCGGCACATGCCTCGCGGCGTCACGCGGCGCGGTGCCATCGATCCGTGGATCGTCCTCGATCTCGATTTGCCGCCGGAAGGCGCGAAACCCCGAACGCTGATAGAACGCCACCGCGGCCGGGTGATCGTGGGTACAGGTATGCAGCCAGAGCCGCGCGATCGGCCGCGACCATGCAAGCTCCAGCGCGCGGTTCATGAGCCAGCGGCCGGCGCCGCTGCCGATCAGTTTTGTCGTGACGCCGAAGAACACGATCTCGCAATGCCCCGCTTCGCGAAAGTCCAGCTCCAGCAGGCCTTCGTCGCGTCCGTCATGATGCAGCGCATAGACCTCCACGAGCGGCGAATGAATGATCTCGGCGAGTTTGGCGTCCGTCATCTGCGTCCGAGAAAACCACAACCATTCCTCGCCGACGCGGCGGAAGAGTTCGCGGTACCAGTCGAGCGGGGGCGTCTCGACCCGGCGCAGCGTCCATGCACCTTGGGGATCGGAAGGCAGCCCCGGGAGTTCGATCATCTCGAGATGCGTGACGACGGTCGCGATCTTGCCGGCGGGAACGTCGTAATCGCCGTCGGGAAGAATCATCAGGCTCTATTCCCCCTCATCGCTCGCCAGCAACCCCTTCACCGCCCTCGCCCATCCCGCAAGCTTCCGCTCCCGCGTCACCGCGCTCATCGCCGGCTTAAAGCGGTGCTCCAGCCGCCAGTTGTCGGCGAATTTTGCGGGCTCGGGATAGACGCCGGCCTGCAAGCCCGCGAGATAGGCGGCGCCGAGTGCGGTGGTTTCCTGGATCATCGGGCGATCGACGGGGGCGTCGAGCAGATCGGCGAGGCGCTGCATGGTCCAGTCGGAGGCCGTCATGCCGCCGTCGACGCGGAGCACGATGTTGGCTCCCTTGGCATCGGGCCAATCGGCGCGCATCGCGGCCCAGAGATCGAAGGTCTGGTAGCAAACACTCTCCAGCGCGGCATGGGCGAGTTCGGCCGGGCCGGTGTTGCGGGTGAGGCCGAACAGAGCGCCGCGCACACGCGGATTCCAGTAGGGGGCGCCGAGGCCGACGAAGGCCGGCACCAGATAGACGCTCTGCATGGAATCGGATTTGTCGGCGAGCGGGCCGGTCTCCGACGCCTGCTTGATGATGCCGAGGCCGTCGCGCAGCCATTGCACCGCCGAACCCGCGACGAAGATCGAGCCTTCCAGCGCGTAGGTGCGCTTGCCGTTCAATTGGTAAGCGATGGTGGTGAGCAGCTTGTTCTTCGAGGCTACCGGCGTGGTGCCGGTGTTGAGCAGCGCAAAACAGCCGGTGCCGTAGGTCGATTTCATCATGCCCGGCGTGAAGCAGGCCTGGCCGATGGTCGCGGCCTGCTGGTCGCCGGCGATGCCGGATATGGCGATGGGTCCGCCGAACAGGCTCGGGTCGCTCTCGCCGAATTTGGCGGAGGAGTCCTTGACCTCGGGGAGCATCGAGCGCGGCACGCGCAGCAGCTTCAACAGTTCGTCGTCCCACACGCCGGTGTGGATGTTGAACAACAGCGTGCGCGAGGCGTTGGTGGCGTCGGTGGCGTGCACTTTGCCGCCGGTCAGCCGCCACAGCAGATAGCAATCGACCGTGCCGAACATGAGTTCGCCGCGCGCGGCGCGTTCGCGCGCGCCCGGCACATGGTCGAGGATCCATGCGACTTTGGTTCCCGAGAAATAGGGATCGATGATCAGACCGGTTCTGGCGGAGATATCGGGCTCATGGCCTTCATTCTTTAATTTGGCGCAGACGTCGGCGGTGCGGCGGTCCTGCCAGACGATGGCGCGGTGCACGGCCTGGCCGGTGGCGCGGTCCCACACCACAGTGGTCTCGCGCTGGTTGGTGATGCCGATCGCGGCGATGTCTTTCGCCTTCAGCCCCGCGCGCTCCAACGCATCGCGGCAGACCATGATGGTGGAGGTCCAGATATCCTCCGGCTCATGCTCGACCCAGCCCGAGGCCGGAAAATGCTGCGGGAATTCCTGCTGCGCCGTCGCGGCGATCGAGATGTCGCTGCGGAACACGATGGCGCGCGAGGATGTGGTGCCCTGATCGATGGCCAGCACAAAGGACATGAATTTGCTTCCCTGGGAGATGGGTGGTTCGGCCAAGGCTCGCGGATTGGGAGAGGAAGGTCAATATCTCAGCGTCGTCCCTGCGAACGCAGGGACCCATAGCCACCGGCGATCATTTGGCGACGAGCGTCGGCCATCTCGTTTCAATCGAGGGCACAACGCGGTATGGGTCCCTGCGTTCGCAGGGACGACGGGTCACGTCGCCGCCGTGGTCACGCCGCCGTCGACCACAATCGTCTGGCCGGTCATGAAGGTTGACGCATCCGAGGCGAGATAGGCCACCGCGCCGGCGATTTCGTCGGGTTCGCCGATGCGGCGCAGCGGGGTTGAGGCCGTGCGGCGCTTGAGGTTTTCGGGGTCTTCCCACAGCGCCTTGGCGAAATCGGTCTTGACCAGGCCCGGCGCCACGCAATTGACGCGGACGCCCTTCGGGCCCCATTCGCCGGCGAGGCTGCGGCACAGCGAGAAATCCGCGGCCTTGGAAATCCCGTAGGCGCCGATCACCGTGGAACCGCGAAATCCGCCGATTGAAGAGATGATGACCACCGAGCCGTTGCCGCGTTCGGCCATTTGCGGGATCGCCTGGGCGCAGAGCCAGATGTTGCTCTTGACGTTGGAGCCCATGATCTTGTCGAAGGCCTCGTCCTTGATGTCGAGCAGCGGGCCGTAATACGGATTCACCGCGGCGTTGCAGACGAGGATGTCGACCCTGCCGTAGTGTTTTGTCGTCCCCGAGATCAGCCCATCGACTTCCTCGCGGCGCGAGATGTTGCAGGGGATGACATGGGCATCGCCGCCGGCCTTCTTGATGCCTTCCGCAACCTCGTGGCAGGCATCCGCCTTGCGGCTGGAGATCACGACCTTGGCGCCGAGCTTGGCGAGCAGTTCCGCCGACGAGCGGCCGATGCCGCGGCTGGAGCCGGTGATGACGGCGACTTTTCCGGTGAGGTCGAACGGGGTGTTTTTCATTGTTGTTTGCTCCCTGATTGTTTTGCTCCGTCATTGCGAGGAGCGCAGCGACGAAGCAATCCACACCTGCTTTGCGGCGCGATGGATTGCTTCGCTTCGCTCGCAATGACGGAAACTGAATTCGTCATTCCGGAGCGCGCGTCAGCGCGAACCCGGAATGACGATGTGGCGGTGAACACTCCACCGCCTAAAGGCGGTGGCTTCAGGTTACGGCTGGAAGCCGGATTGATCGACCCTTCGGGTCGATTGGTCAAACAACCTTGAAATTGTCATCTGGCTCTTCCGGTTTTTGATCCTC